>CAUZVL010000026.1:0-9055 GCA_963583355.1 Candidatus Thalassarchaeaceae archaeon | reverse complement strand
GGCTAGAATCAGGGTCCCGCCTCGAAGGCGTGGATTTAGTTTGTGGCGATGATCTATCAGTCGATGGAAATGCCTTGTATATCGATGGAAAACAAGTTGGACGAAGAGTAGATGTAAGCGATTCTGCTGGTCAGGCATTGGCTCGCTCATTGGCGGGAAGTGTCGAGTGGATCTTACTTGATCTAGGCCAATGGAAAATGATTCCAATCGAGAATATTATCGCGGCTTGTGACGGTGGCCCAACCAAAATAGCCGCGCGAATCGATTGTATCGAACAGGTGATCGGTGCAGCATTCGCTCTAGAGATCGGAGTCGATGCGCTTTTGGTCCCAGAATCAATTCTAGAAACTGCTTTAATTGCGAAATCACAACGAAAAGAGAACCAAATAACCGAAGAGGAACCTATTCAAGAAGAATTTTCATTAAATACAGTTGAAGTTATCGAAGTTAAAGAGGGAGGAGTCGGTGATAGAGTCTGCGTTGACTTGACTTCAATGCTGAATATAGGCGAGGGAATGTTGATCGGTTCGAGTGCTTCTTCGATGATTTTGGTTCATGGCGAAACCGTAGAATCTCAATTTGTGCCAACCCGCCCATTCAGGGTGAATGCAGGCTCGGTCCATTCCTACATTTTGATGGGTGATGGCTCGACCAAATATCTTTGCGAGTTAAAGATGGGAGACGAGGTATTAGTTGTTTCAAGCGAAGGACTGAGTCGCATAGTGACGATTGGGCGCACTAAAATAGAACGGCGACCATTTATTTTATTCCGCTGGCGCGATGAAAAGCATAAAGAAGCCGGAGCGCTTCTTCAGCAAGCGGAGACAGTCAGGCTAGTCGGTCCATTCTCTCAAACAATTTCAATAACCTCGCTAAAAACGGGAATGAAAGTGATGGGATGGAGCGGCGGGAAGGGGCGTCATATCGGCGTCCCCATCAGTGCTGAGGTTACCGAGAGATAAGGCGGTGAAAAAGTGGCAATTCTAGGCAAGGGTACCGCTAATGGCGCTTGTTCCTTGCTACATGCTGCCGGGATCGGTTATGGCGCATCACTAGCACTAGACCTACCTGTTATCGTCAGATTATTGGATAAAGAACCAAAGAGCAAATTAGATGATCCTGATAATTTATTAGAATCGGTCATTAAAGTTTGGCGGGATTTCAATTTACCATCAGCGGGACCTGAATTATACTGGACTGTAAAATCAAAAATTCCTCCGAGGCAAGGTTTAAAATCGAGTGCGGCGGTTGCTGTTGCTGCCATTAGAGCCTTAGCAAAAGCGACAGATCAAATTCTCGAAAACTATCAAATCATTGAGCTAGCAGCAAAGGCTCAACTCGACGCTGGAGTTTCGATAACCGGTAGTATCGATGATGCTTGGGCCGCAGCAGAAGGCGGTTGGAAGTTAATCGACTCAAACGCTGAAGACATTAAATCGGGAGTCCTCATGGAAAACCCTGGCCCAGCAAGAGATGATTGGCGGGTATTTCTAATCTTGCGAGGCGAGAGGGAGAATCAACCAAAAGCGGAAGATTTCGTTTTTCATCAACAAGCTTTTTCTAAAGCCCTTTCGGCTTTACAAGATGGAAAAGAGTTGGTAGCTCTAACATGGAATGGGCGCGGTGTAGTCGGTGCTTTAAACGATGCAAAAGGCCGCCGCTTGACCAATGATGCTTTCGTCAATGGTGCTCGTGCAGCAGGCATAAGTGGCTCAGGAACTGCAATCGTAATTTTTTCTGCTAAAGTAAGCGGACCTACAAGTGAAAGATTAATCAAATGGTATGAAAAAGTTCCTGATGTCGAAATCATTGAAACCACGATAATTAATAGTGACATCTCTGAGGATTAACCAAGGCCCACATTCTTGTGCAATGGCATTCCAGCCACCCAATAGCATGCGGATGAGAATGGGCTCAAATCTGGTCGTCACCCTCTTCGGGGAGTCGCATGGTTTGGCCGTAGGAGCTTTGGTCGAAGGTTATCCAAGTGGACAAAACATAGATGCTGAACAATTGATTCACGACATGGATAGTCGAAAACCCGGAAACTCTCGGTTGGCTTCGATGCGAAAAGAATCCGACAAAGTAGAGATACTTTCAGGGGTATATCAGGGAGTCTCTACTGGCATGCCGATCCTACTATTAATCCGTAATGAAGATGTGAAATCCAAAGATTATTCGTTCTTACCAGACCAACCTCGGCCCGGTCATGTCGACCATCCAATCGATGTAAAAACCGCTGGAGCAGCAGACCTCAGAGGAGGAGGTTCATTTTCGGCCCGCCTGACTGCAGGATTGGTTGCTGCTGGTTCTCTAAGCCGTTCCATTCTCCCACCCGATTGGGAAATAGTCGCAGAAATTGGTGCTTTAGGTGGGCTTGAAGGAGAGGCCGGATTAGATTTAGCCAAACAAGCCAGAAAGGACGGAGATTCACTTGGGTCAAGAGTAGATTTGACCATTTCGGGCCTTCCGATAGGTTTTGGTGAACCTTGGTTTGACGGAATAGAACCGGTTTTGGCTCGAGCTCTGATGGCGATTCCAGCGGCTAGGGCTGTTGAATTTGGTCGAGGTGTAAATTCTGGAACCATGAGAGGAAGCGAGCATAATGATGCTTGGCAAGAGGGGATGAAACTCAAAAAAGGCGCTGATGGCGCATTGGGTGGGATGGCGACTGGAGCAAAACTCAAAATCAAAATTACGTTCAAACCCCCGAGTGGGATTTCAATCGCTCAAACCACATTTAATAAATCGGAAAATTCGATGGACGAGTTGCTGATTAAAGGCCGACATGACCCTGTGATTGCCCCCCGAGCAAGACCTGTGGTCGAAGCGGTCGCCCGTTTGGTAATCGCCGACCTCGCCCTAAAAGGAGGCTATATCGATGGATGAAATAATCGTTCACAAATTCGGTGGTTCCTGCTTACGTGAAAGCGGTGATATCGACCGAATATTCGAGGTATTAAACGAATCGACTGGAACTCCTATCGTGGTTGTATCAGCTCTATGGGGCATGACCGATATCTTGTTGCGGGCTGCGAGGGAACCGAGATACGCTGGCCGTTTGGTAGAAGACTTAAGGTCGCAACATCTCAGGTTTGCACCGGGATTGGAATCTGGTCAATTCGGTGAACTTTTTGTGAAAGTTCTCGACGGAATCTCGAAAGAATTGGTCAAATTATCTTCTGAGGAAAAATCTTTGCGAAGTGAAAATTTAATCTTAGCCGCGGGTGAGAGATTGAGCGCATTGGTTGTTGCCCACCGATTATGTGAGGCTGGATTGAATGCACATCCGGTCGGAGCAGAGGATATTGGCCTTAGATTGAAAGGAAGTGGAAGGGCTACTCAAATCGATATAGAATCATCCAATCTATGGCTCAACCGGGCGGTCTTGGTTGGAGTTCCAATCCTCACCGGCTGGTTTGGACAAGGTGATGATGGCGAGATTGCGATTCTCTCCAGAGGCGGATCCGACCATTCTGCTGCGGCATTTGCAAATCTAATGGATGCTAAAAAAATCATCTTATGGAAAGATGTGGATGGGATCAAGGAATTGAATCCGCGCTGGGGAATAGATACCAAGTCAATCCCTTATCTCGGATATGGTGAAGCCGCTGAGTTATCCCGTCATGGAACGCCTGTGATTCACCCGGCAACGGTTATCCCACTTCAAAAGAAAGGAATTCCCCTCGAGATTAGAAATATCACTCGACCTAATCAACCGACCTCAACAATGGTTGGACCAGATCTTTCAATTTCTTCGATAAAAGCGATAGGTTGCCAACCTGGAGTTGCCGTAATCAATAGTAATGCACCCCTACACAGCGATTTATTGAGCAGGTTAGAGACTGCGGACGTTACTGCCTGGTCATTGAATTCGACCCCAGAACAGATGAGATTAATCATACCTAGTTCTGAGTTTTATCTGATCGAAGATTTGGTGGACGGAACGATTGAGCATCATAGCGCTATGCTCTCGATAATTGGACCGATCACCGGAATTATCGAATGTACTCATGAAATAATCTCAACCAATGAGTTCGGCACTAGAGTGATAATCGATTGTGATGACATTCCAGCAATGCTGGAAAATCTGCATCATTCTTTGTTTTCTCGCCAAGATTGCAAATGAGTTGGCATGTCTAAAATGAATAGACCTCCAACCACTAAGAATACAAATAAAGAGCCAAGAGCGACCCCGTAAACCGAGATCAGTTCGACCGATTCGCTCATTCTTAGTGCTGTTTGCTCGGAAAAGAGTGAAACGAAAGCTGGTAAAATTGTATTGGCACTCAATACAGCCATAGCAAGAGTACCTGCGATGATTGGGTTGATAATGAGAGAACGGTGATATTTGCCAACGATTTTCTTGACATTCATCACGTAAACTTCTCTGGTTCTAATCGATGTGTCCAACATACTAAATCTCAAAACCCCATTGCTTAATTCGAAGAACATTACCAATAAAACCGCATAAACCACCACAAGGATTGTCAATAGGAAATCATTATTTCCAAAACCGAATAAATCTTGAGATAGAGAGACTTTTGATGAAGCGAAACGAAGAACTGAAAGGATGAATAAGAGATAAGATACCAATAGATATCGGGCATCTCTACTCATTACTCCCCAGAAACCACTACCGACCGCGCAGACTACTACCGTCAATTGGACGATATTTGCAATTGTGATACTTCCAGAAATTGCAAACCAGATCGTTCCGATTGCTGGAGTTACAATATATGTTAGAATTCCTAATGCTATTAGCACTCCATAACAGCCGAGTTGGAGATTCTGAACCATTTTATCTGCAGGTAAGAATTTCATCTTTGGGACTAAAGGTCCACCAAGTAAACTCTCGATAAAAGATGGTATTTCCACGGTTGGTACCGCATCTTTTGGAATTTCTGAACCGCCCGACATTTGCCCTGCTAATTTTTTCCGTGATGGTGCTGCAGAACGGACGGTCTTTCCATCATATAGGTGAGCGGTATCTCCAGATTTTGTTGCCATTTCTCTACCTCCTTAGAATCCTCTTGCACCGGCTAATGCCGTCGACAGGAGCATATCGGGCTCCCAATCCATAATATTGACTCCTAGTGAACTAAGTTCGCTGATCAGCACATCTCTCTCGGTTTTCAGCACTTCGTATCCGGTTCGGTCGATGCGTTTTGCATCGAATTCAAATTCAAGACTCGATGGCGATAAAACGGTTACATCGAAGTTTCGAGCTCTGAAATCACGCAGAGCGCTAACAATTGTCGGATCGTCTTCAAGGTTTGATAATACGATGATCGGTGAACCTCTGTTAATATGTGGTAAAATACGGTTAACAACAACTTTGAGCGGGGTGCTTCCACGGGCCATCGCTCCTGCTAACTTGGTTAGAATGATGTATAACTGCTTTGAACCTGTATCGCGGTCGACGCTGACAACCTCGTCACCATAGGTAACGATACCGACCGAATCACGACGACTAAGGAAGAACTTGGCTAAACTAGCAGCAGCACGGGTTGAGTAAACCAATGCATTGCGAGAAACCGGTCCGGTTTCGGAAACCGAACGTGAATCGACGATGATGATGATATCGCTCACCGCATCTCGCTCACGCTCGTTAACCATCAATTTTCCACTTCGTGCATATGCATTCCAATTAATTGCTCTAAAGGAATCACCATCGAAGTACTCACGTAATGAATAGAATTCAGAACCAGGCCCTGGTTGACGAATATTTACCGCACCGGTGAAGATTTTAGGCACTCGGGATTTGACGAATGTATCTTTGAGGTCTTCCATTTTCGGGAATACAAGGAAATCGTTGTAGACATGCAACTCTTTTTCCTTGTGAAATAATCCGAATGGATCTTGAACCCGGATTGCTACCGGACCAAGACTGTAGAAGCCTCTTAGGGGACATTCGACGGTATACTCGATGAAGGTTTCACGGCGTGGACCCAATTCCATCAATATGTAATTCGCACCATCTTTGATACGCATTACTTCAGGAACCCGGTCTTTTACCTCGAGGATCTTTCCGAGTGCAGAATGATTCTGCATTCTCAGAGTGACACTCACCTCTCCATCTTCGAAGATTCTAGCACTAGAGAGTTTTCGCATAGCAGAGACATTTGAGAGCGCAACGCCTTCTTCACCACTCCACTCTTCGCCACGCCTGCCGCTACTAGCAACATCTGCGTGGGTTCCGAATAGTGCAGCCCAAGTCAAGAAGACGAATATGACCACTGCTATGGTGACCAATTGGGAATTTCTGAGGGTTAAACCAAGTAAATACATGGCTACCGCTAATGAACCCAACATTGCGCTCTTACGACTCCACATGCTATCGCACCTCCATTTCTATTCTAAAATATCCACTAGTCTCAGACGGTTGGAACTGGTACTTCACGAAGAATAGTCTGAATAATCTCGCCTTGCTCTAGACCTTTGATCTGGTGCTCAGGCTTGAGGATAATTCTGTGAGCTAATGCTAATTCTGCAATCATCTTGATGTCGTCGGGGGTGACGAAATCTCGCCCCTTTAATGCTGCTGCTGCACGGGAGGTCTTCAGGAGAGCCTGAGAACCACGAGGTGACGCACCAACTAGAACACGAGGGTCTTCACGGGTACGGGAAACGACCTCGACCATGTACATGCGCAAAGCAGGGTCGACGTAAACGTCTTCACAAGCTTGTTGCATAGCGATCACACGCTGAGGATCGGTGATAACATCAACATCTACCGCGTCTTTTCCACGTTGGATACGTCGGGCGAGAATCTCATCTTCATCAGCACGATCTGGGTATCCGACACTCATCTTGAACATGAATCGATCCAATTGTGCTTCAGGTAGTGGGTACGTACCTTCTTGCTCGACTGGATTCTGTGTTGCCATAACGAGGAACGGTGCTGGTAATTTGTGAGTGATAGTACCGATGGTAACCTGCTTCTCTTGCATAGCCTCAAGCAATGCTGCTTGAGTCTTTGGAGGAGCACGATTAATCTCGTCAGCTAGAAGCAAGTTGCAAAAGAGCGGACCTGGCTTGAAGGTGAATTCACCTTTCTTAGCGTCGTAGATATTGGTACCGGTAATATCTGCAGGAAGCAGATCGGGAGTAAACTGAACACGCTTGAAGTCACAGCCCAACGCATCTGCGAAGGTGTTGGTCATCAAGGTCTTAGCTAAACCGGGGTAATCTTCGAACAGAAGATTTCCATCAGCCAGAATATTGATTAACACATTGTCGATGACGTGTGCTTTACCAATAATTACCTTTTGAACTTCAGCGCTAATCGCACTTGCGATCGCACCGACAGCCGAAAGGCGTTCTCGGACTTCTGGTGTACTTTGGTGTCTAGGCTGTGCCTGTACCGGCGCTGGTGCTGCGTACGCTGCTGGGGCATGAGCCGCTGGAGCAGCAGGAGCCATCGGCATAGGTGCCGGAGCTGCTGGTGCGACAGGGGCCGCCGGTGCAGGTGGTGCAGGCATAGGTGCCGGTGCATGGGGGGCTGCTGGTGGGGCTGGTGGTTGCATGTCTATTTACCTCCTAATTAGGTTATTTTCCCCAACGTCGTATCTGCTGCATAGTTTGCCGCAATTCTTCGTTGGAGTAGGATCTTTGCTGTGAATACAGCAATTCTATAAGGCGAGGATCTCGGACTAATTCCTGAACCTCTGCCGGGGTTTTACGCGCCATTTCATCTCTAGTCAAATCGCTGACTTGACGGACTTTATTCATTAGCGATTCGCGGACGCGGCTTAGAAATTGGCTCGGGTCGACTTTATTCGGCCGTTCTCTGAACCGGGTTAAATCGAATACGTGGCGCCAGTTTTCTTTTTCTGGAACAACCATAATAGCGATGGACAATAGAGCGACCAAGTTAAGGACGATCAGCCATTTTAGCATTGTATCACTTGTGAGCATTACAATCGCCCCCATCGCTTCGGTAAACGGTGATGCTACCGCTGAGGTCACGTGACGGGATTCATCAAAGACGACGTAGAAGTTTTCATTATGTCGAGTGATGGTTTTTGAGATATCCGGGTTTTCGGTTTCCATCATGTCCCTCATCAATGCCATGAAATACATACTATTGCCACCCCATTCTTGAGGACCGCTACTCGAATAGAGTATATCGGACCAACAACTGGTGCCTTCGCTTTCATAAGCAGTACTGGTACATTGTAATTTGCCGGTCAATTCTGCATCGCCTGCATCCCATAGGTGATTTGCTAACACGGAATGATCCGATACGAATACTATGCTCCCAGTTACATTTACTGTGCCATCTCTGTCACCTTTGACCCGGTCGATTGCCTCGATACCAGGGAAGTCCATTCTAATGATTAAACCGGTATTATTTCCACCAAGTGGTGGGTTGCGAGATAGATCATTTGGATCCATACTGTGTTTTGCAAGGAATGCGGAAGGGGAGGCGTGGGCGAGGATTTTTACATCTCGGCCATCAAAGTCCTCTTCTAAAACTTGGATCGCTGTAGGGCGATGGAATAGAACTGGCATTGCACAATCATCGACAGCGTCGTTTCTAACATCATCCTCTGAGCATTGGCTACGCCTTTCATTTTGGTCATCCCAGACCCGGTTAACACCAGCGACCGACCAAAGTCTGCTAATATCGGCAGGCTGGATGGTGTTGGTCGAATCCGAAACCTGATAATAGCGTGAACTATCGGCGATAGGAGCATCAAAATATTTGACTCCAAACATATTTGCAACGGTCTGGGCATTGGTCGAATTAGCTGCTAAAATTACTTTGCCACCTTTTTCGGTAACGAAATCGTAGATTGCATTCGCTTCAGCATTATCGAATGGTTTCTCTGGCGCGGCGATTACCAACATAGTGCGGTGTGGCTCTCTCCAGTCGTTTACCAACATCGGGGTCGACATCGTATTCGCTATATCGTAATCCATGCCATCCTCATCTTCACCAAGGTCACCACGCATTTTGGATATCTGCTGATACTGAATGTTTTGGTCCGCGTCCTCGATATAAGCCGAAAAGACCGTTTGTTTGCCAAAGGAAGTAACGACTATCAAA
>CAUZVL010000025.1:0-9569 GCA_963583355.1 Candidatus Thalassarchaeaceae archaeon | reverse complement strand
GGGACAATGTCGGTACTTGGAATTAATCGCGATTGGATCTCTCCCCTTGCCTCAGGGATTTGTTTTCCGCCATTATCGATCTTCGGATTTCCGAGCAATAATGAAATGCAAACCTCGAGGTCATCATCAAATGCATGTTCCATCCTGCACGCAGTCTGGTGAATGTCTCCAACGAAAGGAAGCCGAGAGAGTAATACCTCTGCTAAACGATGTCGACGTTTGATCTGTTTTCCAAGAACCATCCCTTCATCAGTCAATAGAGCACCTTTGTAAGGAACATTGTCAACATATCCATTCTTGGCAAGGCGTTGAACCATTTCGGTTGCTGAAGCTGGAGAAACAGATAAAAAATTTGCTAAGTCACCATTTTTGACCCTTTGCCCGGGGTCTTTCTCATGGAATTCAAATAGGGTTTCGAGGTATTCATCCTCGAATTCCTGAAAATGACCTCCTCCCATACTACGAGCCACCTCTAGCATCTCAATTGAATGTATGTCAGTTGGTTCGAGCCTCAAAAATGGTTTCACAAGCGGGGCATCGAGCCTTTGCTGGTCGTTTATCGAATGGTACTTTCAATTTACGAGTGCATTTTGGACAAGCTAAGATATCGTTATCTGATGCAGACCACAGTTCTTCAATAATCTCCGGTTCTTTTTCTTCACTTGGACTTTCAGCCTCAACAGCAAATTTTGTTTCGCATTCAGGGCAACCAACTTTACCACTATAGGTGTTTGGAACATTGAGCCTTCGGTCACAATTTGGACAAGCGACCTCGACTTTATCTGAGATCGTTTGGCTCGGTTTCGGCTTTTTCTTGGCCACTTTAGTTGGGCCATTCCTTATTCTAATTACTAAAATGAGGCCGATTCCAATCCCAAGCCCTCCGAGAATACCACCCCAAGGGATTAAAAAATCAGCGGTTTGAATCACTTTGACGGTTGAACTTACCGAAATCGAATTTGAGGTTTGTAAATCTCCAGCATACCAAGTCACGACCACTTTGACTACATCTCCTTCGGGCCAAGTCACTACTATACTACTATCTTTGGAATCGACTATTGACTCACTCTCCACCGTTGCAAGAATTGTCCCATCGCTTGTGGTAAATACAATTGTGCCCGCTGGAATGGTACCAGTACCATCATTTTTCAAATTATAGAATAGGGTCACCTTCTCACCTTCCGACGGGGTTGAAGGTTGGGGTGATTTAGAAATTGTAATTATTGGCATTGGTTCATTTTCAGGTAATTGCATTTCAGTATCAAGGTCTGAGCCGAATCCAATAACCCAATCACTTACTTCAGCACTAAAATAAATCACTTCACCATCTATTTGACCTAAAATTATGGTTCCAGAGGTGATTCCGGTCATGATATCTCGGTCAAAGGAAAGCATTTCAGATCGCTGCCCATCCTTCTCTTTCCCAAACTCGAGGGTTAAAGCGCGTGATTTTCCAGCCGATAATTCGATTTCCCAATCGGCGATTACCTCACCATCTACAATTTCTATATTTGTAAGGTCCAATATCAAAACTTGAGCACTTAATATAGGGATTGTAAGATTTCCCTCCAGGCTAGAATCAACCTCGCCTTGGCCACTAACAAACCAAGGTATAGTGTAAACCCCGGCTTGAGACCAAGATAATTCCAAAGTGATCTCACCAGCTTTATCCTCATCGAGTTCTAATGTTTCGCCAGAACTAACCAACTCGTCTTTGATTACGTTTAATGATGAATTGCCGCCCATATCGCCTTCATTTCGAACTAGTAAGGACAAAGTGACAACGTCACCTTCATGCCATGGCCCTCCCAATAGCGTTGGGATATTGTGGCCAGCTCCAATGAAAAATGCAGACTCAATATCTAGAAAGTCACTGATACTAGCATTATTTATCACCCTTTGATGGGTAGTATTGCAAACAAGAATTTGTTTGAAAGCAATTACAGATGGTTCGAGATAAATAGTTTGTCCAACCGATATATTTGTTTGAACATCAAACAATATCGAGCCGCCGAAAGAGCAAGTAATATTACCCTCAAATGCTATTTCTCCAGTATTTTCAGCACTTAAATTCCAAGTAATTTCCTGTCCTGGCACCGGCTCCATAATGCGATTAAGCGTTAAAATTATAGTTGGAAGTGATGATGGGCCAACCTCTAATTGAGCACTTATATTTTCATTCATAGAATCAGCATCGCCGACCGAACTCAAATATGCCTCTATATCATGAATACCCTCTGAAAAAGGACCGATTTGAAAACTGATAATCGTCGAACTATCCGAAGGTGCGACTATCGATTGGAGTTCCAAAGCACCATCGATGACAGAAAGGCTGAGATTTCCACTCCAATTAAAATCACCATCATTGACCACCGGTACATCAACACGAGCGAAATCACCATCTCTCATGGTTGAATTCGCGTTTGTCCCATCTTGATTTATCGGAGTAATCACCATCTGGGCAAGCGAAATATCGAGTGGTCGGAGCCGGTGAATCATCGTTGACCAATTTTCACCGTTTTCTAGATAAATCGATAAATTTGACAGCCCCAAAGGAGCATCCCCTAATTGGGCTGTAACATTGACCGAATTTGATTCAACAAGTATAGATCCCGATTTAAAATCGATGATTACACCCTCTAGGTCTTTGAGGGTGGCGGTCCAATTGATGGTCTCGGTTATCGGGCTACTGAGAGCCATATCAAAGGCTATTACCCCCGCTCCAACCTCATTATTACCACTAATTTGTACCGATTCAATCACTCCACCATTGGCTTGAGCAATTTGGATTGGGAAAAGCGCGAGTAAGAAAACAAGCATGATTGCTCGGCGCATATTCAAGCCTGCACAGCCGGGGGTTCTTCACTTTCACCCACCCTAAGGGTGGGTCGCAGCCTTTATTCAAGGTGCGCGGGTGGCGGCATTGATTCCAATGGACGCTAAGGACCTCCTCGCAGTCTCGCCGAAACTATTGGCACAGGCAGTTTTGCATCGTCGAGAGCGCATCGCCGATATGATTCCAGGCGATTTGGAATCGCGCCGTACCGAGCAGGCAGAGGCTGAACCTTTGGCAAAAGCCGCTCGAGAAAAACGTGATAAAATCATCGATCAAGTTGCAAATCTAAAGCGGGAGCGCAACGACTCACAGAAGGCAGCCCGCGCCTTATTTGAGCAAGCCAACGAGATTAGAGAACAGTTGATGATCGAAGGTGGAATCCAGGATCCAGACCCAAAATGGGCCAAAGAAAAATTGAGCGCAAAACTCGGCCAAATAGAAACCCAGCTCGAGACTACTGCTGGCAATCATAAAACCGAGGAGAAATTCATCAATGAGATGAAAGCGTTGATTCGAGAGCACCAAGAATGGGTCAGCCAAAGAAGTGAATCTCAACCGATGGTCGAAAAAATGCGCGCTGCCCAAACAAAAGCCCGTGAATTGCTTGAAACCGCCCAAAAAGCTCATGATGCGATGGGAGTGCTGGTAGATTCAAATGCTGAAAGCCATCAAGCATTTGTCCAATGGGAGCAGGTAAGACGTAGATCTACTGGCAGGGCACGCAAGTTAGAAGATGCGCTCGCCTCCTCTCAATCGGCGCTCGAGTTTTGGCAAAATCGGGTTGAACAGAATCAGTTTGATGATTTGTGCTCAAATGCTGAAAGGGTCAGAGCAGGTGGACAATCCTCAAAAGTAATTGTAAAATCCAAACGGGAAAAATCCCATACTTCCAAGGCGGGTGAAGAGGAATGACTAGCGAATGTGAAATTACTGGACTCTGCCAAGAGGATATTGATAATTGGCCGGATCTCCACGGATACATCACAGGTAAATTGGAATTAAGCACGCCTGGTAAAGAATCGCTTATTTCCTTTGCAAAGCCATTAGCAAATACTGTTTCTAGTCATAGAGTTCATCCTGGCGATGCCAAAAGAAGAGAAGGTCTAATCACACATTTGGAGCGTTCTATTTCAAGTAAGGTAAAGGGTTCTGAACTAGTCTCATTCGGCTCAACTCAAACCGGGATGGCCTTGCGAGGTGGAGATCTAGATCTTTGCATCATAGTAAAGGATGGAAATCAAAAGAAGATTTTAAAACGCATCACTGGAATGATGCGGGGCCAAGGAATGGAAAATGTGAAAGCATTGATGCGAGCAAAGATTCCAATCGTAAAATTCACCGACCCAAGGAATGGAATAGATGTTGATATTTCAGTCAATAATAGTCTAGCCATTCACAATACAAAATTGATATCACATTATGTCTCACTTGATGAAAGGGTAAAACAAGTTGCGATATGTGTTAAGCATTGGGCGCTTCATCGTAACTTGAGCGATGCACCAAGTGGCACTTTGTCCTCATATGCTTGGTCGGTTCTGGTGATTCAACATCTTCAACTTGAAGGAATCATTCCTAATCTTCAGGCCGGTGACGCTCGAACTTTGGTTGAGATAGATGGCCGAGAATTCGATCTCACAATCGATTCAGAAGCAGCCCCGGTCGAAAACAATTCTAAAAGCCTCGAGCAATTATTATTTGAATTCTTTTCGAGGTTTGCAACTTGGAATTGGGACGAAGATATCGTTTCAATCAGAAATGGCCGACCGATTTCAAGAGATGAAAAAGGATGGATGTCTGATAAACCGAGTGCACTCGATGTAATAACCAGCAAAAAAGACCAACCTCCTCGAATGGGCTTACATCATTTGGGAATCGAAGATCCATTCGATCTTGAGCATGATTTGTGTCGGGTACTCTGGGCAGAAGGCGAACTTGAGATTCGTAATGAATTATTGCGAGCAGCACGAATGTTTGGAGAAGGTAAAACTTGGAAGGATATTTGTGAAACTGTAGATCCAGAGCGATTAGCCGGCATGGAACCTTCGGATATTTTTGCTGATTTAAGAACAATTTCAGATGATAAAGTAAAGCAGATGAGAGAAAAGGCCCAAGCCGAAAATTTGGCTATGGAAACCAGAGTCAATGCTTTAGAGATAGAGAGGAATAGTTCAATTAGAATGGCTAAAGCAATGCGTGGAGTTATTGAAGAAACTTCGGACCTTCGTAAGGAACATAAAGCCGTAATCATTGGATTGAAAGGAAGAAATAAAGAGGTTGAATCGCTCAAAGGTCAGCGCGACCAAATCAATTCTAATATCATCATCCCAATTCACATGATAGAGGATGAACTGGCCAAAGTGTATACTAGACTTACCGATGAATTAGACATCCATCGAGTGCCCTCATTGGATCGTGAAAAGAATCAATTTTCATGGTTTTTGGAGTTACAAGCCATGCATGGAAAGGCTCGAGAGGCTACAGAATTACATCAGAGATTTATCGACTTGGTTAAAGAACAAAAGGCCGAGATTAAAAAATTGAAAATCTTTGAATCCAAACACGATGAAACCACGACAAAACTCCTTGAGGATGAACCACTACTCAAGGATAAAAGCATCAATATGAACGAAGCGAGGTCCTTTGATCGCCGGGTTCAAAATATTCAGAAGGCACTACGTCAGCGCCGTGGAGAAATGCATGGCTTAAGGCGAGAAATTGGCCGTTTAGATGCTTGGTTGCGCAAAAAGAATAATTCCGGAAACAGGCCAGAAAGAAGCGGTGGTAAGAGCGGCGGTAAGAGCGGCGGTAAGAGCGGCGGTAAGAGCGGCGGTAAAAAGAGAGAATCCAAACCAGAGAACGCTCCGATGACACTTGGAGATCTCTCGGGGATGTTTGCAGAATTAAATTTAAAACCCGACCCGAAAAAAGATCGAAAAACCTCTTCTAAAAAAGCAGGTATGAGGAAACTAGGCAATCTTGGAGCGCATCGAGGAAATCGTGGCGCTTATGTCAAGAAGGACTCAAGATGAGATTAAATTGGGTCATTGGTTTTTCCCCAAAAGACCTAGACTCGCTTTGGGCCCAAGCGGTAAAGGATTTGTTCTTAGCAGAAACCAATGAGATCTATTTGACTTCGGGTCTGAAGAGTTTGCCGGTTGAACCTTGGGCTGGAAACTTATTCTTAGTCGATGGTACTGGGCCTGAAAATCTCCACGGATTGATTTGGTCCTCTAAATTATCGGCTGAGGTAATAAGAGTCGTTGCATTCGCAATTCGCTCAAATATTCAGGGTAATGGCTGGGGCTCCCATGGCTGGAAATTATTCACATCAGCTGCTAAACGTGAAGGGTTCTCTGAGGTCCAATTGGAGGTTAGAGCCGAAAATTCAAAGGCTATCGAATTCTATAAAAGAAGGAATTTAAATGTAATTTCAGAGTTGGATGGATATTATAAATCTGGTTTGGGTTTGATGATGCGAGGTCCATTGTGAATCGCAATAGTCATGTCCCCCCTCCGTTTAGAGCAATTTGTGGAAAAGCGGCTTATCGATGATTTATTGGCCCTCGAAGGCATATATTGCGTTTCCTTGATCTCGCCAGATGGATTCATCCTAGAGAGTAGCGGCACAAAAACCGATCTTACTTCGATCGTAAATTTATTTGATTTACGACCAAAAAACACTATGGTTACAACGGTGGGTGAGAATGGTACCATTATCGGAATCCGTCTCGAGTCCAACCATATACTTGCAGTTTTATGTGAGGTTTCAAGCAACTTAGGACGCGTCAGATTAGAGATCGAATCGATTGGAAAAACCTTGTCCTCAATTCTATGATTAGCCTTAGGGTTAAGCGAGGCTTAAATGGAGGTGGACTGTCGCTCAGCCGCTGAGGGTGCGTAGCACACAGCGAACAGGTACGATAAGTATGGCAGAATTGAAACCCATCTTGGATGAAAAACGAAAACTAGTCGATGGAAAGGCTACTCAGTACCGCACTACTCGTGACGAGTGGAACGCTCGAACAAAAGAGCATACCGTCACCAGAAACGAACTTAATGCCGAGGTTCGTGAACTTATTCAAAACGTCCGTCAACAGCGGGAGATTCGTGAGCAAATGAACGAATTGGTTAGGGAGAAGAAAACCGTTCGGTCACAAACAAATACAGCTGTCCGTGATGCTAAATCATCCCTGGAAGCAGAGAGAGGAGAAAAGGTCGAACCTGTAGTCGAGCAAGGTTATAGAGGTCGCCGAGAAAAGAAGATTACCGTTCACTCGCTTCGTCGAGACCTAGATCGCCTAGAGCGAGAATTCGAACAAGGGCGCCATACTGGTAAAAATGAAAAGAAAGTCATGGTGCGGATGAAGGAAATCGCTGCTCAGGTTAAAGCTATGAAAAAAGCAGAGGAAGGTAATGGTGACTTAAAGGATGCACGAGGCAGCCTAAGAGTCGCTATGGAAGCCCAAGAATCTGCCCATGTCGAAGTTCAAGCAGCAGCAAAAGCCGCTCAAGAAGCACACGATTTGATGCTTCTGTGGAATAAGGAAGTCGATCGCCAAAGGGAAATGGCAGAATCAGCTCACCGAGAACTTCGTAAATCAAAGAAAGAGGCAGACAAAGCACATCACTTTTACATCGTATCATTGCGTTGCCTCCATTCGATTCAAGATATGTTGCGAGCAATGCGAGGCGCATCTTCAAGCGATGGCTCCGGCAATGCTCGGGTAGAAGTCCAAGATTTGATGAGTAAGTTGATGAGCGGAGAGACCTTATCCACCGATGAATTGATGCAATTGCAGAGATTCGATTAAGACCGATTTTTATCTAGGTGGTAATTCAATGATTAACAAGGACAATATCGCTGCAATCGTCGAAGAATACGATAGTATGAAACTTCGAATCGGAATGACTGCTAGCCATTCGGCACTCGATATTTGCGATGGTGCAATCGAGGAAGGTTTTCCAACGGTCGCCTATTGTCAAAAAGGCCGAGAAAAAACCTATTCCGAATATTTTCGTACCCAAAGAACCTCAGCGGGTAGAGTTCGTCGAGGCATGGTTGATAAGGCCATTATAATGGATTCTTTCAACGATGTAATGCAACCTAAAATGCAAGATCAAATGAGAAAGCGTAATGTCGTTTACATTCCCAATCGTTCATTCACATCCTATTCCAGCATCGAAGATGTTGAGAATAATTTCAATGTTCCAATGTTTGGCAGTAGAAATATGTTGCGAATGGAAGAGCGAACCGAAGAACAAGATTATTATTGGATTCTCGACAAAGCAGGGCTGCCTTATCCTGAAGCGATCCCAGACCCACAAGATATCGATTGTCTGGTCATTGTAAAACTTCACCACGCTCAGAAAAAACTTGAGCGCGGATTTTTCACCTGTGCTTCTTATGGTGAATATCTGGAGAAATCCCAAACCTTGCTCAATGAAGGAGTCATCGACCAAGAAAGCCTTGACGGCGCTAGAATTGAACGCTATGTTATCGGCCCGGTTTTCAATCTGAATTTCTTTTATTCTCCTTTGGAAGAAAATATGCCAAAACTTGAGCTCCTCGGTGTCGACTGGCGGTTTGAATCATCGCTCGACGGGCATGTTCGCCTACCTGCGCCCCAGCAGATGACCATGCCTGCTCACCAACAAATTCCCGAGATGACTGTGGTTGGCCACAATACCGCAACCATCAGAGAATCTTTGCTTGAAACCGCATTTGAACTCGGTGAAAAGTTCATCACCGCAAGCAAGGAACATTACGACCCTGGAATCATCGGTCCGTTCTGTCTTCAAACCTGTATCGATAAAGACATGAATTATGCTATTTACGATGTCGCCCCCCGTTTAGGCGGTGGAACTAATGTCCATGCTTCGGTTGGCCATCCCTATGGAAATGCGACTTGGCGTAAGCCGGTTTCAAGTGGACGCCGTATCGCTATGGAATTGCGCCGTGCTGCCGAGCAGGATCGCCTGCTAGAAGTACTAACTTGAGTTGAGATAATATGGAGATATGGGTAATCATATCGTTCCTGATATTCATGCTCTTTTTTGCAGGGGTTGGTTTAGCCTCGATTCGAGTCAAAAAGGATACAACCGACGACTACCTCGTCGCCGGCCGAGGAATGCACCCAGCGCTCGCGGCGCTGAGTGCTGTATCAACTTGGAATTCGGGATACATGTTCATTGGTTTCATTGGATTTATGTGGATGATGGGCTATTCGGCGATTTGGATTTCAATAGTTTCAACAATAGGCCAACTGGTTGCTTGGGTATGGTTGTACAAGCATATTCAACAGGAAGCAAAAGATCGAAATCTGCGTTCGTTATCGAGCCTAGTAGGTAATTTCAAAGGTTCACCCGAGGCAAAACTTGCTGCAGTTTTATCGGTTGCATTTCTTCTAATATATGCTGGAGCACAACTTTCAAGTGGCGGAAAAGCTCTGTTTGTAATGCTGGATTGGCATCAAGGGGTCGGTATTCTTATCGGATTTGTTATGGTTGTCGCTTACTGTTATGCCGGCGGAATACGAGCCTCGATTTGGACCGATGCTGCTCAATCCTGCGTAATGATTGTCGGCTCTACCTTGTTAGCATATGTCGCATTGGGAGAAGTGGGGGGATTCAGCGGCTTACATTCATCGTTGAATGAAATCGATCCAGCACTAACTTCGATCACCCCTCCCGGCCTAAAACTGGGCTTGAGTATGTGGATATTTGCATTTTTCCT
>CAUZVL010000024.1:0-9677 GCA_963583355.1 Candidatus Thalassarchaeaceae archaeon | reverse complement strand
GACCAAGCGACTCTAGATTCTATCCTCGCTTTGATCAAACAAAGGGTTTCACCAATTATCGATATCAGTAAATTGCTCTCAAATAAATAAATATAAAGCGGCTGCGAAAAGGTTAATTCGATTTAGTCGATTTTGGTGACGGTATATTCGAGGGTAATTATTTCGATTTTATAATCGACTGTTTCGCCATCATCAACCGTATCACAACCGGTTCGAGAACCTTTATTCACCATCACCATAATACTGGTATTATAAGAACCCAATCCGGTGTCTCCACCATCGAGTTGTCCAATAACATCTTCTTCGCTCAGGTTAGAAACATTGGTTCCAACAGTTGAATTGTCGATCCAATAAGATTCGATTACCAACGGGGATTCAGAGCCTGTGCCATCGGTCATGAACTCTCCCTTTGTCATTGAAATTGTCAAATCATCGGCTTCATCTTGAACTCCAATACACGTGAGTCCGCTTGCTTCATCATCGATATGCTCGAAAGTAAGCCTGACCCCTACGATGTTTTCGCCATCTAAACCTGCAGTATCCGAATGGGCACCTACTGTGATTTCTGAACCATCCCCGATATATTCGGTACCGGAGGCAATTTCAAAATATTCGAAAGTCCCTTCGATAGAATAATTGCCGACCGGGCCCAATGAAGAATAGCTTCCAGTTGTGGTACTCGAACTTGCATAGGCAAAATAGCCCGGGAAAGCAAGAAGGAAAAATGCGATTCCAAACGCCATGATTTGAGTGTCTCGGTTGGTTTTGAGGTCGTCGATAAGTGACATGGTGAATCCTCTGCTATTCTTTGGTCTCAACGGGGACTATCAAAGGTTTTCGCTGTTTTGCGGATTCCATTCTTTGAGCCCAAGCTTGGAAAATGCCTTGCGGGACCTGCGCCAAACCGGCAATAAATATCCCACTTTACTCTTCTCACCAAAAGTCCATTTCCACGGGCACCTCGGTAGACTAAGAGCCCATTGCTGTATCAATTCTATTGCATCAGGGTTGTCGATTCCACCTGGAATTGTCCACCCTGTCTTGTTGACCGCCCCTGCAGATCCTTTGGTTTCGGCCCATGAATGGACTTCCATTCCGTTGAGGGGGCCGTCGAGGAGTTCTAGGCCGAGTGTAGCGGCCGATTGGGTCATCGGCATGATGATTGCAAAACGGTCGACCATCCTCGCGCCTTCATGCCGTTGCATCTGCCAGCCATTATCTGTGCATAACGTGCGCAAGGCACGGATATTGTCAACCGGAGAGGTCGAAACTTCAAGGATGAACTCTCTTCTGATGACCATTGGTCAAGCCAACGGCCGCCCATTGAAGAGTTTATTGAAATTAGAATGAAATAACCTTCCTCAAACGAAGGCTGTGATGACCACGATTCCACCCGCCATCAAGGCTGGTGTGGAATTAGTGGATAGTCCAGTAACCTACCCGTAGTTGATTCCCAGCCCAAGATATAGGCGAGGCCATGACCACAGACTGTGAACCCATAGTGGGCAAGTCGAAACTGAACCCTGCTCACACTGATGACCCTCATCACGAGGACCTTTTGTGAGCAACTGGTTTGATCAGTTGTCGATCTTATTTCTCTGCAATCAGCCGAAGAGAGATCCGAGTCCTTCGAATCCGCCTGCTTCTTCCTCTTCCTCTTCTGCTTCTTCTTCAGCCGGGGCTTCGGAAGCAGCAGCAGCAGCAACAGGTGCAGCAGCAGCGGGTGAGGCAGCGGCGGTAGCCATTGCCTCAGCTATGTCAACACCGCCCAGTGAAGCAACTAGTGCTTTCACGCGGGCAGAGTCAGCATTAACACCAGCAGCCTTTAGGACCGCGGTGACAGCTTTTTCGTCGATCTCAGTTTCAGCAGAGTGCAGAAGCATTGCAGCGTATACGTACTCCATATTTTTTCACCTCAAATTTTTTTCAACCGAATAAGGACCCAAGGCCGTCGAAACTGCCTTCTTCCTCTTCTTCCTCCTCTTCCTCCTCGGCCTCGGTGGGGGCCTCGGTGGCGCTAGATGCTGAATCTGCAGCGGATGCTACAGCGTCAGCGGCTGCCCCAAGGAGTAGGGACAGCTCTTCATCGAGTGCTTCAGCGGAGAGATTACCAGCGAGGCCTAAGGCGCCGCGGTGTGCTCGTCCGATGAATTGTGGTATCGTATCACAGGTCATGATAGCCGCTTCCATAGCAACTGCGAAGGCTTCCGAAGAAGCCTTAGCGAGTAGTGTTGGCATGGTTTGAGTGGTAAACCAAGAGATATTGCAAGCCAGATTGAATGCACCAGCACCAAAGCTGATGAGATCCGATTCGAATTTCTCAAGGTCGAGTTCTAGAGTGTTTGGTGCAAAGCGGACTCCATCTTCTAGAGTACCACATAAACGCAGTCCGGTAACGATTGGGTTAATCCCAATCTTGGAGAGCATCAATCCAAGGTCGCCCTCAAAGGCTTCTCCTTCTTTTAGAATGGTCATTTTCTTCTGGATGTGAACCGAGCCCTTCATGATCTTTGCAGGAATTCCTACCGAGTTCAATTCACCGACTATTGGACCTGGAGCCATACCGGTATCCATCTTCTCAATCACGATATCGTGAGGAGCGATGTCACCTGGTTTTCCAGCACGGCCAGCTTCAGTAGCTTTCAGTTCAGAGAAAACCTTGAACGAATCCAGATTGGTTTGAACCAATGCAGGTTGAATCGCATTCTCGTAGAGAGCCTCGAGGTCAGCAAAATCCTTACCAGCGGCTTCCCAAGCGATTTTCATCAAGCGTTTCTTCGCTACTTGAATCTGCATATTTACCCGGAGTCCTTTACGCATGCCGAGCATTGCTCCAGCAGGAACGCCATGAATATCGATAATAGCCATAGTTCCGCCATCGTTTACCATATCGGTAAGCGAAGCGACGATACCATTCTTCCAATCAGCGACCTTAGGAATCAATTGATCACCTCAATACGTTGAGCTGGCCCCATGGTGGTCTTGATGTAGATCGAGCGAATGTTTCCAATACCGCGCTCCAACTTGGAAACTACTCGAGTGTATACCTCAAGGCAATTCTTGATTAATTCCTCTTCAGATTGAGCCATGGTACCAAAAGAAGCCTGGAATGTGATTCGGTCACGAGACTTCACGATGGTAGTATTTTGCAGACCTGCTGCGATAACTGCTGGATCTATTACCGGAGGAACTGGGCGAGGCATCTTGCCACGAGGACCGAGGACGACACCGAGGTAGCGGCCAATCAATCCCATATGTGGGACTTCGGAAAGGAAGAAATCGAAGGAATTTGCCAATTTCTTTGCGGTTCCTTTATTCTTGCCGAGTTCTTCAATCTCTGATGGATCTATGACGTGAATACCGGCTGCTTTTGCTTTCTTTGCAGCATCTGCTGCTGCAAACATTGCGATTTTGATTACTTTACCGCGGCCATTAGGAAGACGAATCTCTTCTTGGATACGATTGTTTGGGTTTTTCAAATCGACATCCTGTATAGTAAAGGAAATGTCAACTGCTTCTACGAATTTGCGAGCTGGCGCGTTCTCTATTGCCCCTTTGACTGCTGCGGTTAATTTTTTTTCCATTTTCTGTCACCCCTCTCGGTCTGCGAAGGACTCGAAGTCCCTCTACCGTGGTCCGTGATATTTCAAGCGAATCGTGTATCCCATTCTCCATTACTAATTGTGGTCAACGCGTCCTTAGCCCAGAGACCATCGATCTTAACTCGCATAGCGACACAAGTGCCGATAACCTCTCGGGTTTGCGCTTTTAGATCTGCTCCGGTCAAGTGACCTTCGCCCGCCTTTTGACGAGCGACGTCCATCGCCTTCTCGAGGCTCAAGTCCTCGACAGCGGCATCCATCGATCCATTGCACTTCTTGACACCAAGAGCTTTCATTATGAGCTCGCTAGTCCAGGGCTTTGGCATGATTGAACACCTCTTACACTCACAGACGTGAGCAGTTCGCCGACTTGACTCCCCTATTTAATCGCGCCGCGGCATCATTCGACTCTCTCGATAACGCGAACATGGTCGCCGCGCATCTTCAAGGTCATTGGAATTGGCTGTTCGTACAGCTCCATGCTGACTTCTTCCTTGGCTTCTGCCACGCTGGTAACACGAGCTTTTTCGCCTTTGAAAGCACCGGTAACAATCTCGACGATACAGCCGACTTCGATTCCACTGGTAACAGCCTTAGGTTCTAGGAATGGTAAAATGTCTTTGAGAGGAGCCTCGCCTGGAAGAACGGTCTTTGCATTCTTTAGTGGAGTTTGGTTAAGTCCACGGCGAGCCTTAGGGTCACGGCCACCTGAGCGGCCGATCAGCTTCTCGACGTGGTGTAAAGCACTCGATTCGACCATGACGTATCCACGCATGGTCGGTGGGTGAAGAACTCCGAAAATCTCATCTTTGAGCGCCGAAAGAGAACCTGAGCCCAATAAGCGAGCCTGCATTTCGTCTGCAACCCGCTTCTCAGCACCGATACCAGTCTTGACGATGAATAGGTAAGAAGCCACGCTTCCATACATTTCACGGAATAGTTTTTCTGCGCCTTCCATATCTAAATCTGCGAAAACACAATTGTGGTTTTGGATATGCCCTGGGTCGACCCAAGTCGACTCAACATAGCGGCCTGCAGGAGTAACTTCCTTAGAAGCCGAAACCACCAAAACCGGGCGTATATCGGTCAATCGACCACCGAGGTCGATTCCCAAAGCCGGGGCGCTGCGGATATAATCTAAATCCTCTATAGGGATGCCAGTACACTCGGCAACACGGTTGAGAACGTCTTCTTCGGTATCTCCTATACCGTAAACGCCATCCCAAAGAAATGCTGAGTCTGAGTCAGATTTAGATCTACGAAGGAGTAAAACCTCCTCTTCAAAACGAATAAAAGCGATGAATGCGTCAGTCATATTTAATCCCCCAATTTCAAATGTTGAAGACGTCGTGAATAAGCCAAGGAATTGTATTATCCATCAGGATTAGAATTACAAAGCCGACAAAGCCGAGGATGAACAAACCAATACCACAGATGATACTGGTTTGCTTGAATTCTTGCGGGGTTGGCTTTCGAGCCATTCGAAGAATACGGGCCCAAGATCCGCGGGAAATTTTACGAAATTGGGCTTCGATAGCATCTTGCTTGTTCTGGACTTTGTCCTCGAATGAGCGAGTCTGGTGGTTATCATCTGACATGGTTTCACCTCAGTACTGGCCATTGCGACCTACGGCCTTCATTTAACCCAACCGGCGCGCCAGAACTGTCTTTTAGCGAGTGGTTCAAAGCGGTCCTGTGCCTCGATGGGCCTATGGCGGAGAGAGACCCATATCAGGTTCTCGGTGTTTCCAGAGGCGCAAGCGACGCCCAAATCAAGAAGGCTTTTCGTAAACTAGCGAGGCAATATCACCCTGACCGCAACGATGGTTCAGACGCAGCCGAGTCCAAATTTAAAGAGGTCCAATCCGCTTACAATTCAATCGGTGATGCCAAATCCAGACGTGAGCATGAGCAATCGCAAATGTTTGGCGGTGGAATGCCCAGGGGAAGAGGAGGAGGAGGCTTCCAACAGAGGGGCGGAATGGATGACATTCTATCACAGATGTTCAGTGGCGGCGGTGGCCAAGCCAGTCAACAAAGGCAAACCAGACAACAAAGGCCGCAACCACCACAGGAGCGTGGCCACGATGCTACCGCCTGGCTCGATTTAACCCCCGAGCAAGCCAAAGATGGTGGTGAGTTCAACGCCACCTATACCCAATTAATTCCTGGCACCCATGGCAGCATCGATCGCAAGCGGAAAACCTTGCGGGTCAAAGTAAAACCGGGCTCGGAAAACGGCCACGATATCCGATTAAAAGGTCAAGGCCATGGGCATCCGCAAGGGGTTAACGGGGATTTGATCGTCAAACTAAGAATAGACCCTGGAGAGGGTTGCCGTTGGGATGGCAACCGGATCGTGAAAGAGGTCGAAATTCCATATTCGACCATGTTATTGGGCGGCAAGGTCACGGTTGAATTGCCAAGTGGAGTAAAAGGAAAAATAACCATACCCCCCCTGAGCCAAAACGGCGACCGGCAGAGGGTCAAAGACATCGATATTGAATTTGTTTTGGCCGAACAAGAAACTCTCACCAAGCGGCAAACTGATGCACTAAATGCATTGAAGGACGTGGGTCTTTGAGACCCAAAAAGAAGGGACGAGAAGACCCGCCTGAGCATCGGTTGTTCAGGCGTTTAAGAGGCCACGGCCTCGAAGGTGAATCGAATCTTGAGCAGATCTTGGAATTGATTAGAGCAAAGGAATCAAACCTTAAGTTGAATGAAAAGCAGTTGCGATCCCAAATCCAAGAAACCTTGGTTCACGCCTGCCGAAAACGCGAATTATTCATCGGAAACGCTCAATCATTCGAATTAAGAGAACTAGCACAAGTCGAACAAATCGAAGCGAATGTGCGTCATTGGCGAGACCTTGGTTCAAACGAGAAAGAGGATGATTTGCTAAATGATTGTTTAAAATCTATACTTAAAAGCGAAGGGTTTAGTGACCAGTTCAGCTTATTGAAGGGGGAAATACTTCGAACTTGGCTTGGCTTCGATTTGGTCAAACAAGTCGAGAAAATCGCAATAAAACGTAGTGGTTTACGATTCCCTGACCCGTTGGTAAGTATGGCGTGGCTGATGCGGGACCAATTCAGCCCTGAAGAATTACTCGATTACAGATTGTCATATCGAAGGAAGAATGGTGAAAACCCATTCGAACGCCAATACAGAATTGATTTAATCGACCATGCAGCAACACTTCCTGAACCTACTCTAGATGATGATAGAGAGGACCTTAGGCACTTACCTTTCGTCACTATCGACCCACCTGATGCCAAAGATTTTGACGATGCGATCTGTTTCCAAAACGACACATTATGGGTCGCGATCGCTGATGTTGCTCATTATGTCAAACCAGGAACCGCATTAGATCGTTATGCTTTATCGAGAGCGACCAGCGTTTACTTACCGCATTGCGTATTACCGATGTTACCTCCAAGATTGGCCGATGACCTTTGCTCACTCAACGCTGGTGTCGACAAATATGCAATGGTTATCGAGATGAAGATCGAAGATGCTCAAGTCGTGGCGACAAAAGCTCATCAAGCCTTGATTAAAATTAGTGAGAACCTATCATATTCAGATGCGTTGAACGATGAGCGATTCCAAGATTTGATCGCACTATCAAAAAATATGCGAAACCGACGAATCGGTTTGGATATTGCCGGGGCGGAAATAAGACCGAGAATCAAACAGGACACCATTGAACTCGAGGTTAAGTGGCCAAATGATGCAACCGAGATGATCGAGGCTTTCATGGTCGCAACCAACGAAGCGGTCGGCCATTTGCTCGGAAAGGAACAGGCGAGCCTACCTTGGCGCTGCCATAGTCCACCCGACAAACCAGAAGTAGAATCCCTCAATGCAAAATTAGCCGCACTAAATGTCGACATTGAATTGCCGATGCCTTCACATCGAAAATCGGGTCAGTCAGAATCGTCCGAAACTCTCGATTTACTTTCTGCGTGGGCAGGTCTTTCCATCGAAGAGGAAGTGGTCGAAGGTGATTATTTGTCATCGGTTATCGATTCGGATGCGAGGGGCGAAATTCTCATCTCATTGAGAGAGGCACAATTCAAAGCCAATTCATTATCCCAATCTCATAAGAGAGTGGTTGACCAAGGCTTATTTCAACTGATGCAGAGAGCCAATTATAGTGAAGAGAACTTTGGCCATTTCGGTTTAGACCTCGATGCTTATGTCCACTTCACCTCACCGATTCGGCGCTATCCCGACCTGATAGTCCACCGTCAACTCAAGGCTCTTTTGGCCGGAAAAGATTGGATCCATACCTTGGAAGAGGTAGCCCAAATGGCTGAACATTGTAGCATGCGCGGCACCCAAGCCAAGCGACTCGAATGGGAGTTGGTAGCGAGCACCTGCAATATGCATTTGATGAATTCGACAACAGGCAGCTCGTGGAATGCTCGAGTCGTCGGCTTGAGGAGTCCTTGGATCTTCTTGGATCTAGAAGATGATGGCTCGTTTCAAGGCCGGATGCACCTAAGCCAATTGGGCGGGAAAGAGCGCTTGATGTGTGATGAGCATGGGCTCAAAGTTGAGACTCAAAACGGGTCGGTTGTCCTCGAGTTAGGTCAACGCTTCAATTGTAGATTACGTGGCTTAGACATTTGGTCCGGAGCGCTTGACTTAGCGCCTATTTAATCAGCTTAAAGCAACACTACCCATCGAGAGGTCGTAATCCTCACACCAAACGGTCAAACCAGCCCAAGCATCTGGATCGTAATCCTCTGGAAGCGGAATCGAAAAGGTCCCTTCGACCTCGGCGCGACCATCATCGGTTTGTGGAGTGATGATGAGTAAACCTTCATCTTCGACCTTCTCTGTGCGTTCTTCGTTGCCTTCAACGGTCATGTAAAACCAAACATCGGGCCCATCGGTAGCATCATAATCTTCAAAATATAGGAAATATGAACCGTTTTCTTCCATCACAGAAATGTTTCCTTCGCAAGTATGTGGCCCATCGCCATCGAGGACATCAATTCTACTCTTGAGAGTGGTGAAACTCCTTCTCTTTTGCTAATCAAAAATAACTACAGATTGATATGGGGGAGGAATCTCGGGAAACTTGAGGCCGAAATATGAAAGGTATGGGTGAAGACAATTCTGACGCAAAATGTCCAGTAATGCACGGTGCAATTAGCGCATCAAGTACAGGAACGAAAAATAATGATTGGTGGCCTAATCAACTAAATTTAGGCATTCTTCACCAACACGATAAGAAATCAAACCCAATGGGTGAGAATTTCATTTACAAAGATGCATTCAAATCTCTCGATTACGCTGCTATGAAGAAAGACCTTCACGCATTGATGACTGACAGCCAAGACTGGTGGCCAGCAGATTACGGGCATTATGGTCCGTTCTTTATCCGAATGACCTGGCACGCAGCTGGAACCTACCGAATAGGTGATGGCCGAGGTGGTGCAAGCACAGGGGCGCAACGATTTGCCCCTCTCAACAGCTGGCCTGACAACGGCAATCTCGACAAGGCTCGACGTTTGCTTTGGCCAATTAAGCAAAAGTATGGAAACAAAATCAGTTGGGCTGACCTTTTGGTTTTGACTGGAATAGTGGCTATTGAATCTATGGGCGGACCTGTCTTTGGATTCGGTGGTGGACGTCCAGATATTTGGCACCCTGAAGAAGACATCTACTGGGGTGCAGAAGATGAATGGCTTGGCGACAACCGCTACGGCGATACTCGTCAAGACCTCGACAATCCTCTGGCTGCAGTTCAAATGGGTCTGATCTATGTCAATCCAGAAGGACCAAATTCAAACCCTGACCCTCTTTTGAGCGCTCAAGATATTCGAGAAACCTTTGCCCGAATGGCAATGGACGATGCTGAAACCGTCGCATTAACTGCTGGCGGTCACACCTTCGGCAAGTCACACGGTGCAGGAGATGCAGACCTTGTTGGATCAGAACCAGAAGGTGCAGCTATGGAAGAACAAGGATTCGGTTGGATCAGTTCACACGGCTCCGGAAAAGGCCGAGATACCATTACCAGCGGCATTGAAGGCGCTTGGACTGCGAACCCAATTCAAT
>CAUZVL010000023.1:0-9815 GCA_963583355.1 Candidatus Thalassarchaeaceae archaeon | reverse complement strand
CTCTATTGTTTAGAAGTAAATCCTCGTAGCAGCAGAACTGTTCCATTCGTAGCAAAAGCGACCGGTGTGCCAATGGCTAGAATCGCTGCGCGAATCACCCTTGGGATAAAATTGGCAGACCAATCTATTCCAGAGCCAACATCTGGGCATGTAGCGGTAAAAGCACCGGTATTCCCATTCATCAAATTGAAAGGATTAGATCCTGCCCCTGGACCGGAGATGAAATCGACTGGAGAAGTTTACGGTTCGGACCCTAGAGCAGACATCGCCTACCTCAAAGCGAGATTGGCGACTGAGATACCAGTTGCGGCCGAAGGCGGAGTTTACCTCACCGTTAGGGATGAGGACAAAGAAGGATTGATTCCAATCGCTCAAGGATTGGAATTACTTGGATTTACAATTTTTGCCACTCAAGGTACTGCAGATGCGCTACGCTCGCAAGGGATTCCAGTCCAAACCGCCTATAGAATCGCTGAACGCAAGCATCCTGACGCACTAGATTTGATGAGGAAAGGAGATGTTTCCTTCATCGTAAACGTACCAACCATTTCTGGAGGAGCAGTCCGGGATGGGAATATCATGCGCCGTCTTGCAGTCGAACTCAATATTCCATTCGTTACAACGATGTCTGGTGCAAAGATGGAGGTTGCAGCCATCAGGGCGAGAAAAGATCATGACATTGAGCCAATGCGTCTCAAGGTCAACTATCTCTAAGAGTTCAACATGAATCGTAAGCTTCGATAATGTACTTTGTGAGTGGACTTGTCCAAGCAAGATCGCTGATGCCATCCTCTCCATCTGCTGCGTAAATACGAATTACATCTTGGACCCTTACATTTCCTTCTGAAGAACGAGCTAGGATTGTCTTTGCCTTCGGTGTTTTACCGGTGCCGTGAGGATCGTAAATCGTTTCGAGTGCTTCTGCTAAGAACCAGTCCGCTTTGTCTGCAGGGTCACCTTCGAAGGTTTTCTTGACTCTCTTAGGACCAAATAATCCACCGGACTTCTTGGCTTGTGTTGATTTCTTCGGGGCACTGGGCGCTTTCTTTTCTTGGCTTGCCTTTTTCCCGGTAGTTTTAGATTCAGTTTTTGAAGCAACACTTCTGCTGTCGAGTTCTTTTTCCATTTCCTTGCGGATATCTTTTTCAAGTTTCGCCCGAATCGCATCTTCATCAAGTGATGATTGTGAGGATTTCATATCTTCAATGACAGTTAGATAGTGCGAAGCAACTTGAATCAGTGCGGTTTCCATCGATGCTTCTAATTGCATTGAAACAACGTCGCCAGATGAATCTCGCCACTTGCGCCATTGTAACATGGTATTCGCCTGAATGTCTGAACCGCACTTTGGGCAGAATGATCGCTTTGGTGGTTTGAGAACTGGAATAGAGCGCATAGCTTCAGGGTCGATGCCTTCGTGCTCTCCACTCGAAACATCGTGAATATGAGTGCTTGCATCCATTCCGAGATTCATCGCTTCCCTGAATAGGCCCTCCTTTAGGTCCAGAGTTCCTTTTTGAACCATGACCCAACCGTCGGTTCCGCGAACTGTTGCTCTTACCGCAGCAGAAGCAGCCGCAGATTCACCGAATTCGTAATTTTGGAATACGCTTTTCACATCATCTTCTTCGCCGGGTTGGCCGTCTTCGATAATCTCGTCCTCATCACCATCAGCTGGAGCGGCGATGCCGAGCAGGATTGGATTAGAGCCTTCTTCGACCTTGGCGATCATATCGAACTTTTCAGCCATTGAAAGGTCATCTCTTAGCCTGATTACATCTTTGAGTTGGCCAAGGTCGTGACCCGTGGAGGTGATTGGACCATGGATTGTTAAATCGTTTCCACAAGAAAGGCAGAACTTAGAAGCCGCTTCGACTCCAGCCTGACAACTTGGGCAAAAGACTCCCGCCATGGTTAGCAATAGCAACCATTTGCTTTCAATACCTTCGGTGGGATACTTTGTATCCCTTGGCTTTTACACACCTTTTTCAATCGAGCAAATAGAGAACGTGTTCTTTTGACAATTCGCTCAAAATTGGTGCGAGTTTTGGTCCTCTTTCAACTCCAAGTATCGCCAAATAAAGAGTGCGGTAGCCATCTTGCATCGGGGTTTGATTTTCCTTGAATGCAGCCAAGATGGCGGCAGAGATGCCATCTTCACTCCACTCGCTTCGTCTAAGCGATTTTGCGAGTGCAGATTTTATTTTATCATCCAAACCATCAAGTGGTGATTCTAAGATCTCAATCTTTAATTCGCTGGGGAAATGTGGGCCTTCAATCCAATTTCTCATTCTCTCCAACCGGTTTCTCATTTCAGAACCGATCATTTCGAGAATTTCTTCATCGTTTTTTACTTGTGCAAGCATGGCCAGATGGCGGAAGCTCACCGATGAGTTCATTTTTTGGCCGATAGAACTCATCGCCAATGCGCCAATCGCATCCTTGATAGCAACACTTTGTCTTCTAGATAAATCGATGTTAGCAGCTTCAGCAGCAAGGTCTCTTGCGCCAAGCCGCTCGTATTCATCAGCGAGTTCAACCAACGACATCCCCGCATCAAAATTGATTGCTTTCTTTGGTTTGGTCGAGGCGATTAGATATCGAAGGATTTCGGGAGGAACCAATTCAAGTGCTTCGAGTGGACCGATTGTATTTCCTGATGACGAAGACATCGCCCCTTGACCTTTGAGTGAAATCCATTCATAGATTAGCGGATGTGGTGGTTCATCACCGAATAATTCAGAGATCTCTTTTCCGGTCGAATAAGATCCACCTGCGGCGCCATGGTCTTTTCCAAATGGTTCACAGGTGACACCGATCCAGCCCCATTTAGCAGGCCAATCGATACGCCAAGGTAGTTTTCCTTCGGCTAAACGGATATCAGATTGACCTGGTTTCCCCTTTTGTTGCCAATATACATGGGGCCATTCAAAGCCGGTTACAGTAACTCCATCGAGGGAGCCATCGTGACCAAATGGATTGTATGGAAACCAATCATCTGGTAGTTCGCGACCGCTTACTCGCTCGATTATGTCCTTAATCTCATCGGCTTTTTCACAAGCAATGCGGGTACGGCCAGCGAACTTACCTTCATTATACGAAGAATAATTATCGATGATGCGAGGGCGAACATCGATCTGTTCTAAGGCTTTCAAGAAGGGATTGAGAAAATGCTCAGCATAGGTCAATCCCGAGTTGCTTGGTTTTCCATTTTGGTCGGGAGCAGGAATGGTAGCGAGAGGGCAGCCAATGTATTGCTCATATTCGGGAGATAGAAAGGAGTAGACTTTTCGTAACGGATCTGCCGAATCTACAATGAATACAAATTCGACATCCATTCCAGCATTCTTACAAGCCCGGGTGACCATATCTCCAGATAATATTTCACGAAGATGGCCAATATGGAATTCACCACTCGGGGTGATTCCACTCGCGATTATATGGCGGTCACCCTTTTTGCTAAGGGTTTGCGCGACGAAGTCAGCCCAATGCATCCAAAAAGCACCTCAGACAACTGCTGCTCTAATGATCCCACGTAATGGAACGCCTTCGATTTCGTTTCGAACGGTTTTGTTGACCAATACCATGCAAAGAGCGACCTCAGCTCCAGCTTCTCTCATCGTTTCGATGGTCTTGGCCATTGTAGTACCAGATGATAAAACATCATCGACGATTAGAATTCGCTTACCAGCGACTTGGCCGTATTTATTGGAAAGTGAACCATTGCCAGGTCCTCCATCGACATTCCGATATATCGACACTTCACAATCGAGTTGACTTGCGACCTCATTTGCAAATAAGACTCCGTTGATTGAGATTCCAACCACGGTATCGATGCGGTCGCCACACTCTTCCAGCGCGACATCTGCCATGATAGCACCGATGGCCGCAACTCGATTTGGTCGAACCCCTATGGTTCTCCAGCCGATGCGGATATCTTGAGGTTTCTCGGTCGATTGGGTACTGGTTAACAACCAGGTAATGGTGTCCTGAGATAGTGATAATTCGTCAGCGATTTGCTGAGAATTCAAGCCCTCGGTTCGCAAACTTGATGCTAGTGCTCGCAACTCTTCGATGCTCATATGGGTCTCCATGGAGATACGGCGAGTGCTCAAAGAACATCAAACCATCGTAGTCAACGGTAGCAAAAGGGAGGGGAACCCTCAAATGAGTCGGTCACGGGCACCCTCTGATGGCTGGATTCGAATACGAGGAATTACTCGACCGCGCTAGGTCAAACATCCCAGAAGAGATCTCCAGCCGGGCCCGTTGGACTCTGCCGGATCCTCAGATCATGATCGAAGGAAGCAATACCATATTCCGTAATTTCGTTGAGGTTGTCAATCATATGGATCGTGATGATAACCACGTTTACCAATTCATTCTAAATGAATTGGGTACTTCTGGCTCAAGAGATGGGCCAAGAGCCCGTTTCAAGGGTAGGATTCCACCAAAAAGAATCAAAAAGACCATCGTTAATTACGTTAATACATTCATTAAATGTGGTCAATGTAAAGCACCAGATACGCACTTCATCAAGCAAGATCGAACGACTTTGCTAAAGTGTCAAGCCTGTGGAGCAACCCGACCGGTCAAACTTTGATACGGAATTGTTTAGGGAGTTCTCCTCCCTTAAGGTATTCTAACATGCTTGGTAGAGCCTCCTCGGTTAAACAAAACCACTCTCCTTGGGGATAGACAACGCAGGTTGGGCCGCTTTCACATTTGTCCAAGCAGCCTGATTTCTGTACTCTAACATCATCTATGCCGGCTTGACGGGCCATCTTTTTGAGTTTCATCATCAGGCCCAATGAATCTTTGCCATTACAACTGCCGCGTTCAGAATCGCTTGGCCTAGAATGTGCACAGACGAAAGCATGCATTCTATAGCCTAAATCGCTCAAGATAACACCTGGTCTATTGCTTTGGTTAATCGATGGTCTCTAGCAGATATACCATCGATATCGTGCGACCAAGTTCTGATCAAAACAGAACCCCAATTTAAAATGAATTCAGCATGATGATTTTGACTTTCACAGATCGCTGCACATTGATTCAGGAATTCTAAGGCCTTTGAAAAATCTTCAAATTTGAAGGACTTTTCAAGATGATGACTTTCGATGGATGCCCAAGTCACTTGAAATCATCCCCACAGATGAGAATCAGCGATGCCATTGGTTTTCTTCTCGACCTTTTCGTGCAGACTGGAGCGGCGCTTTTGGTCTTCACGCTCAAATTCAAGCAATTCAGTATCATCAATATATGCCGGGCGGGTATGAGCGACCAATACGACTCTAACAATCACATCTCGAGCTAAATAAACCTGATCACCTGCTGTGGTCAACAATTCTATCGAGGTTTTTCCCGACGATAAGAGGCGGCCACGCACCCATGATTCGTCATCACTTGCAAGTGCTCTAGCATCGAGTTGAATTTCTACTAAGTCATCTCGACGCAAGCCGTGTCGTCGTTCCATCAAATCACCGACGTTTATGCTTTTCAAACCCTTTAATTTTGGAGATCCAAGGTCTCCCCACATACTTTTGGCCCACTTGGGTAGTTCGGTCATGACCCATCCTCGAGGCTCTTCCTTCTAAGGTCTGACGCCTATACTCTCCTATTTGCCATACGACCAATTGAAGAAGGAAGGGCTCGCGCACCGGGGTTAGGTGACATTGTCGATGAAGGTGGTCTGGCGCGATTTAATCACGGTGCTAACCGAGGGTGAAGTGCTTGACAAAGGCTTCAGTCGAGGGAAAAAAGCAGCAGATCGGGTCGATGATAATGTCAAAGTATTCAGGGTTCGAAAACAATTGAGCAGGATGGTTCAAACCTCTGCCGATGTTATGGCCCAATATCTTGAAGATACAGAAAAAGGCTGGCCAAGCCTTGACAATCTTCCACTTTTCGACAAAGCGATGGTCGAGGCTTGTGTTGGTTGCGATGATTTCCGCCATCATCTTTCGATGCTCGGATGGGGTGCGAAGCAAATGCGCCGCATCGCCAAACAAAATGCGATGAAGATCATCAGAACCGCCAGATTCGAAGTCATGCACGATGCTCGAAAGGAAGCATACGGTCGGCTATCGTCGATCATGCGAAGAATTGGTCCTTCTCTCGAGTGGCTTCACGAGTCAAGGTTGGTTTTACGCCGATTGCCAGTAATCGATCAATTATGTCCAACAATCGTCGTCTGCGGGGCTCCCAATGTCGGCAAGAGTGCGTTCATTTCAGCGATTTCTAGCGGTAATATGGAGGTCAATCAATATCCGTTCACCACAAAACAACTCCACGTTGGACATTTTATTCATCGAAGGGTCCCTCACCAAATGGTCGACACCCCAGGATTGCTCGACCGGCCAATGATGGATCGTAATGCGATCGAGATGCAAGCAATCGCTGCGGTCGAACATATTGGCAAGTTGTGTATATTCCTGATGGACATTACCGAAAAATGTGGTGTGTCGGTTGAAGAGCAGAATAATCTCTTGGCTGAAGTCAAGGAATTGCTACCCGGAATCGATATGATAGTAGTTGTCTCAAAAGCAGATCTCATGAATCCTCTGCCGGGAAATTGGGATGAGGTAAAACAAGCAGAAGCAGATTGGGACGGTGAAGGTGATCCTTCTCTACCGGTTCTAATCGACGAGGAGGGATGTGTCACAATTTCCGCTATAGAAGAGGTTGGAGTTCAAGCATTAAGACTTGAAATGGTGCGCCGTTGTAAAGCTAATATGCCCACAGAGCGGATGAGTTTGCCTGAGGGTTGGTACCGTAATTAATCGGCTCATCCTAGAACTTGAGCGATAATCGGCAAGGCTACAAAGAAAGCGAATACGAAAAACATCATTCGCATCATTTTGTCGTTTTTACCTTGTCGTGCTAATTTATCAATGCACTCTTGGTCTTTACAAATTCGCGGTTCAGCCTTAGTATCTATCATCAAGCCACACATTTTACAATGTTTATGAGCACTAATTTGGCTGAGTTTTGACCTGCCAGTTGCGATTTTCTTTGCGGCTATATCTTTGATTGATCTTGCATCTACCATCTTTATCACTCCACTTTTACCAATGTTCCAACGAAAGGTTTCCCTTCGATAGCATTCTCTAGAATAGTTAGGTCTCTCCCATCTAAAACCGCTAATTTTAGTGCTGCCTCTTGAGCCCATTTGACCGCAATCGGATCTACTGCAGCACTCATCCCTGGTTCGAGGGCTTCGGTTCCAGTAATCTTGGCTAATTCGCCTAGTGTCATCTCTTCGATCCGCTTTGCCTCTGGATTTGTTCGAGGATCGCTATCGTAAACATGGCTAACATTGGTTGCGATTACACAATGGGGTGCGCCCACATCTCTTGCCAAAGCAACCGCTACAGCATCTGTGGTGTGGCCAGGGGTCGTTCCACCCATGATGACGATGTGGTGCGAGGTGAGGAGGTCGACCGCTTGTGCGGTTGTCGTTGGGATGATTGGGCATACATCGCAGCCGATGTCGATGAGAGATTGTTGCAAAATAGTAGCATTTAGTCTGGTGGCTGCAATGCCGACCATATCCAGTCTATAGGAGTTTGAAACCGTTATACTGGCAAGTTCGATACCCTCTCTTGCAGGCAGTCCTCCACCGACGACGATACCTAGGCGGCGACCGTTTCCCTCTAGATGGACTGCTAATTGGCGTAAGCGGCCAAACCAAGTTCCACGCTTTTCAGCCTCTTCAGGTCGAAGTAAAGACCCGCCTAGAGCAATGATATGTGTCGTCATCATCATATGCTATCAAGTGGCCATTGATGATGCTTGTCGTTGGGAAGGCTTAGATGTGTTCGCCTCGGCCCTTTTGATTGGGGCCGGCCATATGAGTGATGATGCTGAAGTTGCAACTCGCCGTTTGAAGCTCAAGTTAGCCCTCGAAGACTTGCGGGAGATGAAGGGTTCCGGGACCGAATTGGTCACGATTATCATCCCACCAGACCGCCAGGTGAGCGATGCGAGGCAGATGTTGCAAAACGAACACGGCCAAGCTGCTAATATCAAATCAAAAGGGACAAGAAAGAACGTCCAAGGTGCGATTGAATCCGCTATTTCCGCCCTTTCAAATTTAAGAAATACAGGTGAACGAGGAATGGCTCTTTTCACCGGTGCAATTATCGTTGGCAATAATAAAACACGTCACATGACCATGGTTATTGATGATCCACCAAAGGTCTTGCTTTCGTTTCGTTACCGATGTGACTCGGTGTTTGAGTTGACTCAACTTGAAGATATGCTGATAGACAAAAAATCATATGGGCTTTTTGTTATAGATAGAGCCGAGGCCGCTTATGGAATCGCCTCAGGCAAACGTATTCATGTTCAGGAATTTTTGGTCTCAAATATCATGGGGAAGCACCGTCAAGGTGGTCAGTCAGCGCAGCGTTTTGAGCGGTTGATCGAAGAGGCTGCTCATAAATTCTTCAAGCGTGCAACCGAGCACGCTTGTTCGTATTGGTTACCCGAATTGGACAATATTCAGGCGATTATTATCGGTGGACCGGGCGCGACCAAGGATTTCGTAGTCAAAAATGATTATTTCCATCACGAAATAGTCAAGAAAATCGCCCCGGTTACCTTTGATGTCGGCTATTCCAACGAATCAGGAGTTCGGGAATTGGTTGATAATGCCGGCGGTCTGATGGGTGAGATAGAGCTTGATGCTGAGAGAAAAGCAGTCACCGAATTCTTGGCTGAACTGATAAAACCATTCCCAAAAGCAACATACGGAGAACAAATGATTCGCCAAGCTCTCGGCCAAGGTGCGGTTGCTAAATTGCTCATCAGCGAGAGTATGCGCAAAAATGTTGTAGAGATCGAATGTTCTTCGTGCAAAAATATCTGGGATGCTTCGATTGGCCGAAGAGATGCCCTTCCCCCGTGCCCAAAGTGCAAAACGGACGGTGACGATCTCAAGGAATTATCATCGAAGTCTATCATCGATGAATTTACTGAATTGGCGATGAAATCCCGCTCTGATGTTCGATTCATTTCGACCGATTCCGAAGAAGGTGCTCAATTGAGTGCCGGATTTGGAGGACTTGCAGCGGTCTTGCGCTACCCAATAATGTGAGGTTACAATCATGAATATCCTTCGTGAAGTTATCGAGCCATTACTGGAGTCGGCACTCGCTGATTTAGGAATTGATAGCGATTTTTGGAAGCGGGCCCTCAGCAATAGTCGGGAGCGTGACCAAGGTGATTTGAGTCTGGCCTGTTTCCCATTTGCAAAACTAATGAACATGAGTCCAAACGACATCGCTCAAGCCCTTGCAGACAAATTATCGGCTCAAACCGATGTCGAGGCGGTTGGCGGTTATCTCAATTTCAAAGCCGATCCAAATTGGTTAGCAAAAAAGGTGATGGCTGGGATTCCAAGCACTAGCGGTAAATCGGTATTAATCGAACATACCAGCGCAAACCCAAACGGTCCATTCCATGTTGGACGGGCCAGAAATGCGATTTTAGGGGATACAATGGTTCGTTTGCACCGCCTTTATGGGGATCAGGTCAGGGCGGAATATTATGTCGATGATATGGGCAAACAAGTAGCGGTTCTAGCTTGGGCATTGGAGCAATTGAGCGTTGAAGATGTCGACAGAATCCTCGATGGTAAAGGCCAAGTTAATCCGCGTTGGGCTGGAAAGAATGACCATGAAACCGTTCGATGGTATCAGGCAGCCCAATCCTTGAGAAAGAGTGGGGATATTGCTATAGAAGAAGAAATAAGCCGCTTGGTTCATGCTTCAGAAAACGGTGATGATTCGGTGCTTCTAAGGTTCGAGCAA
>CAUZVL010000022.1:0-9945 GCA_963583355.1 Candidatus Thalassarchaeaceae archaeon | reverse complement strand
AGGCTTGAATCTAGGATGTAAGTTGGACTAGTATGGGCTACAGTATAGCCTTCACCCGATTCATCTCCTTGTTCGACCGGTCCTGCTCCATAGGTGTCGTATACCATATCGAGTGCTTCTTTGGTCCCGGTGAGATGTGGCCAATCATACCCTCTGTCCTCGGACCAATTCTCAAGCTTAGAAGGCGAATCATTACGCCAATCGACTGTAACCGAGACGAAAGATACCAGTTCTAGTTCGGTTTCGGTGAGTTGTGATTTTACCCAATTTACATTTTGGCTGGTCACCGGGCAAGTATCATCACACCTTGTGAACATGAAAACCAGAACCACGACCTTGCCGTGCTGGTCTTCTAATGACCATAGATCACCATCATGCGATTCGAGGGTGAATTTGTAGGTTTGAGATTCGTTGAGATCTCTTCCATTGAAACTAATTGTATCTTCACTTACACAACCGGGTAGAAAAATTAGAATGCTGGCTAGAAATACTTCTAGTCGCATGTTTTCAATTCCCGATTAATATTCTCGCCAGCCGTGATCGCAACCCTTGCAGGTTAGCATCCGAGTTTCAGGTTCATCCGAGGAGCGGGTTTGCTCAAGATAGGAGTAAACTTCCATGCATTCGCATTTTGGACAGAGGTAAGCCTCGGTTGTCAGTACGCCTTTTAATTCATCAGAATCCTTGATTACCTCGTACTTTCTAGTTTCTGCTTTGGTCGAAGAAGTCGATTTTGAGAGATCGACCATCTTACCATCAGCACCCTTTACTTTGAGATTTGCAGGGCCGGAATAGCCGCATTTATAATTGGTACAACTTATGTCACCAGAAGGTGAAGGGAAAGCCAGAGTACCGCATTCGGGGCAGAACATGCCCAACAGGTGAATTAGACTAACTTATGAAGTGATTGGATAACCGTCCTTGACAGATGGTTCTTCAGGGGGTACCTTTTGGACGCTCATATGTGGCTGTGGTATGACTGGAGGGCGGCGGCTGTAGCCGACGAAAGAGGTAATATCTTAGATATTGACGAATGGTCTGGCTGGGGCGATTTAGATCGTTTATGTGCAAGACTCGATATGGTCTCACATCAAGAGATTACACCTGAGGTGGAGGTCTTGCTGAGTAGATTTCCTGATGTTCAAGTGAGAATTCATGGAGACCCAGATTTGCCAAATGCCGATTGGCCATTGCCGAGCGCGGGGGCAATTGAATGCTTGGACAAAGCAGCGGTTTTAATTTCAAAACGAGGAGTTGATGCAGCAGCGGGCGACCCAGATCGCAGGCTTGAGCATATTTTACGAGCAAGCGATGAATTGCGGGCAGCATATATTACCATTGAAGGACGACTTATCGAATGGGTTGGATTGTTTTTGCCAGAAGCAAGATTTGAGCGCGAAAGAGCCGCTTTAGCCGATAAGGTCCTCGATTCAGAGAGCCTCGCTGATTTGTCAAAACTCTTGGATATTGGAATGCCAGAACGAGGCCCTTCGGCCAAAGAATGGCAATGCTTAGGCGATTGGGCAAGAAGCGCTTGTGAGATTAAAATTAGGTTGGAAAGCATGGAAGACGTGGTTAGAGAATTAGGGGCAAGTCACCTTCCTTCGCTCTCGGCACTTTTGGGTCCGATATTGGCCTCAAGGCTATGCGTCGAAGCACATGGGCGAGCACGATTGGCGCGATTACCGGCTGGAACAATGCAGATTCTCGGCGCTGAAAAAGCATTCTTCAGCCACCTAAAAACCGGTACCCCTCCGCCAAAACACGGCCACATCTTCATGCACCCTTGGGTCTCCCACTCACCGCGTTGGATAAGAGGGAAAATTTCAAGAATGTTAGCGGCAAAAGCAACGATTGCGGTTAGGTGTGACGAATTCGGCGGCCAATTATGGACCGAAGAAGCGATTGCAGAAATCGCCGATAGGGTCGAAACGATTCGCGAAGAAAACCCATATCCTAGCCAAAGGTGATTTTCACATGGGAAAAAAACGTCGTCTAAGTGGGGCTGTTTTAATCGACGGCCGAAGTATCTGGACCCGTAATGCCTGTCCAAAAGTTTCGCAATATGGGGAAAGTCTTCGCCGATTCCAAGGGGTTGAACATCGACGCTGGGATCCGACTCGATCCAAGTTAGGTGCGGCTCTTGCTAGAGCTCGCCACACCCAATACGATCTCCTACCGGAAGAGGGTTCGACCTGTCTTTACTTAGGGGCTGGCCACGGCACTTCACTTTCCCATATCCATGATCAAGTATGCGGACCGGATAATCAAATGGCTGGTCGAATCATCGCGGTCGATCTTTCACCAAGATGTCTTCGAGATTTAATTCACATGGCAAAAATTCGTCCTGGTTTAGTGCCAATCTTAGGTGATGCGAGAAACTTTTCCGCTTGGGGGGTAATGGTTTCAACCAAGGTTGATTGGCTATTCCAAGATGTGAGTCAAGCCGGACAAGTAGGGATTTTCATCGATGCAGTAAACCGATTTCTCAAGCCAGGTGGTAAGGGTTTACTCTCTCTAAAAGCCGCGAGTGAACGCTGGACTGGCCAAGGTGAACGGGCGGTATTTGAATCTGTTGCCGAGCAATTACTGGAAGCTGGTTTTACCATCGAAGAGCAAATTAACCTTCATGGTCTTGAAGATAATCATAGTTTATTTTTTATCTATAATTAGCATTATTAAATTGTCATGACTAATTTCCAGAGCACCCATACTGCCAATGAGATCATTACAATTCCGGTTATTTGGTTGAATCTAATTTGATTATTTTTCATTTTTTCTATGAATCCACCTTTTGTTAGAACAACTGCAACGATGATGTACCAAGTCGCATCGATGGTCATACCCATAAAAGCGAGAATCCATTTTGTCGCTTCACTCATCTGTGGATCAAGGACGGAAGCTAGAACTGCGAGCATAAATACTGCGATTTTTGGATTTAAGAACGCGATAAGAAATCCTTCAGTGAAGCCTTCCCTCTTTGAATCGTGGTGCTTAATCTCTTCCGATTCTGCTTTGAATAATGAGATACCCATCCAGATTAGAAATATTGCTCCACCAAGTTGTAGAATTGTGAATAAAGTTGGACTTTCATCCATTAAAATCACTAAACCAAAAACCGCAGCAACAGCATAAAACCCGAATCCTAGGCCATGACCTAAAGCGCAAGCGATACCTCTACTTCTGCCACCTTTGATGGTGTTTGCTAATACTACCGCTAGGGAAGGGCCAGGCGAGGTTGCTCCAAGAATGAACATTACCGCAGCCGCGGTGATGACAGCCCATTGAATCTCCATCGATTTCGTGCTGAAGCACAAGTGTCATAATCGTATTGACAACTAAGATGAATAAACCATATTTCGTCCACCTAATCGCATCGAAGTCTCAATCGATGCACGGTTGAGATGTTTCTGAATAATCACTTGGTCTAGCACCATTACGGTAGCGTTGACCAATGACTCTCCTGCAGTCGGGCGTTGGTTTTTGTGATTTTGTGCCATATTAAATGCTGATTATAATCTAAGACTATGAATGTATCCATGAATGCATCATGCTTGATTACCGAAAGTAGAGGGTATATACCATCTCACATATTTCGACGATATTGTCCACCGACTGCAAATAAAGCATCGGTGATTTGGCCAAGACTTGCTACCTTAGTGGTTTCCATTAATTCCTCGAACACATTTCCGCCTTCACGTGCAACCTTTTGCAGTTGTGCAAGGGCTTCTTGGTGAAGTGGAACCGCCTGAACTCGACTAAGGCAAGCCTGTTTTTCTTCAGGTGTCGCTCGGGCTAGTTCCATATCAAATTCATCTGCATTTGATGCATCGAATCCTTTCTCGTTCGGATTCAAGAAGGTATTTACGCCGATGATTGGAAGGGTTCCATCGTGTTTTTGATGCTCATAAAACATTGATTCATCCTGGATTTTTCCGCGCTGATACATGGTTTCCATCGCACCTAAAACTCCGCCGCGTCGGGAAAGTGCTTCAAATTCGGCCAATACCGCTTCTTCGACCAAATCGGTCAATTGTTCGACGATGAACGAGCCTTGCATCGGGTTTTCGGTCTTGGTCCAGCCGGATTCTTTGTTGACTATCAGTTGAATAGCTAAAGCCCGGCGAACCGACTCTTCGGTCGGGGTTGTAATCGCCTCATCGTAAGCATTGGTATGAAGGCTGTTGGCATTATCTTGGATCGCGAGCAAAGCCTGAAGGGTGGTTCGAATATCATTGAAATCAATCTCTTGGGCGTGAAGGCTGCGGCCACTGGTTTGAATATGATATTTTAGTTTCTGAGATCGAGGGCCTGCTTGGTAGAGATCACGCATCGTAATCGCCCAGATTCTGCGTGCAACCCGGCCGATAACCGTATATTCGGAGTCTAGGCCGTTGGAAAAGAAGAACGATAGATTGGGGGCAAACTCGTTTACATCCATGCCACGGCTGCGATAATATTCAACATAGGTGAATCCATTCGCCATAGTCAAGGCCAATTGGGTTATCGGATTTGCACCCGCCTCAGCGATGTGGTAACCACTGATTGAAACCGAGTAATGGTTTCTTACTTCATTATCGATGTAATATTGTTGAACATCACCCATCATTTTCAATGCGAACGGTGTCGAGAAAATACAGGTATTTTGTGCTTGATCCTCTTTTAGAATATCTGCTTGAACCGTACCCCGAACGGTCTTCAACGTCATTTGTTTGATCCGCTCATAAGTTTGAGCATCGACCATTTCATCGCTGCGTTTACCGATTGTTGCCAAACCGAATCCACTATGGCCGTCGGGTAAATCTCCACGGTATCCAGAGGAGTCAACGGGTAATTGGAGGTGTTTTTCGACTTGTTGGTCGATGGCAGCATTTAGGAAAAATGCTAAGATTATCGGAGCAGGTCCATTGATAGTCATCGAGACAGAGGTATTTGCATCGCACAGATCAAAACCTGAATAGAGGCGTTTTGCATCATCGATAGTAGCGATAGAAACTCCGGAGTTTCCTACTTTACCCCAAATATCAGGGCGGCGGTCAGGGTCTCTGCCATATAGGGTGACACTATCGAAGGCGGTCGATAATCGAACGTAATCTTGGTCTTGAGATAATAAATGGAATCGACGGTTAGTGCGTTCACCCTCGCCTTCACCCGCAAACATTCGAGCACTCATCTCATCGCTGCGTTTGAATGGGAAAACCCCTGCACTATAGGGGAAGTGTCCGGGGGCATTTTCTTTGCAAATCCAAGAAAAGAGGTCGCCATCATCACTCATTTTTGGAAGTGCGACTCGGGGGATCATCTGATGTGATAGCGATTCGGTTTTGGTCGAGACAACGAATGGTTTACCTCTAACATGGTAAGTGAATTCACCACTATCGTATTGAACTTTTAATTCTCTCAACTCTGCAACTTTCTTTCCTGAAGCCTCAACATCCTCTGATAAGGATGAGATTTCTTCTACCAAATCAGCGGCGATTGCAGGAACTGTTGCTGCCGCAGTTTTCAGGTGTTGGACCAAGCGCAATTTTTGCGCCATCTCGCCATTTGTGTGGTGATAATTACGAATACATGCCGATATTTCGGCCAAATAATTAACCCGCTCAGGCGGAATAACTCCTTTTGCCTGGCCTATTTCTCCAATCGGCTCGCTAGCTTCAAAACCGACTATCGTTGCAAGTTTTTGCCATAGCATATCGATGCCAGGGTCGGCGAATTGACTTGCGATCGTCGCAACGACCGGCAATTCTTCATCTTCGCATTCGAAAAGATTGCGATTGCGTCGAACCTGTTTTCGTATTGCCCGTAGAGCATCTTCACTACCACGTTTTTCATATTTATTTAGCACGACCAAATCGGCAACATCGAGCATCTCGATTTTTTCCAACTGGGTATGTGCGCCGAATTCTGCGGTCATCACGTAGAGAGAATGGTCGGCTACTGTGGTTATGGCATCGCTGCCTTGACCGATTCCACTAGTTTCACAGAAAATGAGATCGAAGCCGACAGCCTTGGCGGCGGCGATGGCTCGGTCGAGGTTAGTACTGATTTCAGAACCGCTGCCTCGACTGGCGAGAGAACGCATGAAAAGATTATTATTCGATAATGAATTCATTCGAATCCTATCGCCCAAAAGCGCACCACCGGTGCGCTTTCTAGTCGGGTCAACACAGAGCAGGCAGATTTTTTTATTGGGATTATCTCGTAAAATCCTCAACATCAATTCATCCAATAAACTGCTTTTACCCGCACCACCAGTACCGGTGAAACCAATGACTGGTATATCGGTCTCACAAGACCGAACATTATCGAGAGTGGCTTGAAAGTCCTCATCAGAAGCGGATTCAGACAATGTCATCAATAGGCCGACCTTGGCCATATCCTCGGTGGAAATCGGCTGATTCAATTCTGAAAGCCTTTGTTCACTAATCAGATCAACCTCGCTTGCCAGCCCCATCAAATGATGAATCATTCCCATCAAACCCATAGTCCGGCCATCATTTGGAGCATATATTTTGGTAATTCCGCTATTTTCTAAATCGCGAATTTCAGGAGGGGTAATGGTTCCACCACCACCGCCAAAAATCTTGATGTGCTCACAACCGGCCTCATCTAATAATTGCCGGATGTAGGTAAAATATTCCATATGGCCGCCCTGATAACTGGTTATTGCGATCGCGTGTGCGTCCTCTTGGACCGCACAATCTACTACCTCTTTTGCCGAACGGTCATGACCGAGATGAATCACCTCTGCCCCAGACGATTGAATGAGTCGTCGCATGACGTTTATCGCAGCATCGTGGCCATCGAAGAGACTGGCTGCTGTGATGATACGTACCGGTCCAGCCGTGGTTAGAAACACCGGTGACTCTTCCGCCATACCTACACCGAGTATGGTATTCTTCATCACCCTTGCCTTCAGGCACATTTGCATATAAATCAATAGGGACAATCATCAACCTTATCGATTTGCATAGACCCATGAGGCCTCGTTGGATACTTGCTCCGAGCGAAGTAGCCATCCTCGATGCAAATGCAGAAGCCCTTGGGGTGGACATGGATGAACTGATGAAAACCGCTGCGTCTCATCTTCAGAATGCTCTGGATGGTGCCCCCGGACCGATTTGGATTCTATGTGGGCCGGGCAATAATGGCGGCGATGGATTCAGGCTCGCGATGATGCTCGACCAATGCCATGTAATCGCAACCCATGAGTTCCAAAAAACCGAACTTTCTCAAAGAGCTAGAGATGATTGTGATAAACCGATTCACGATGGTGATAATCTACCTGGGAATTCTCCTGCTGTAATAGTGGATTGTTTGCTGGGGGTGGGTGTAAAAGGTCAACCGAGAGGTAAAATACTTTCACTTATGGAAAAAATCCCCGGCCGGCCAATGGTATTAGCTTGCGATATGCCGACCGGTTGCGGTTCTGGTGTTGCATTCAACGCGTTTAGAACCGTCACATTTGAAGCACCGAAATCAACTATGTTAGATGGGGATGGAAAACTATTACCTGAGGTCGGCGATCTATTCATCGCTCCTTTGGGCTGGCCTGATCAAACCCTTGACCCAGGTCCAGGTGATCTACTGCGTTATCCACACCCGCAAGATGGCCAAATCAAAGGTGATCGAGGCAGGGTACTCATCGTCGGAGGTGGACCATATCATGGTGCTCCAATCCTTGCCGGGATGGCAGCGGCTAGAATGGGGGTTGACCTCGTTCATGTCGCAATGCCAAAAAATGCAGCATCGCGAGTTAAATGGCCAAGCGAATTGATTCCGGAAATTATCGATGACGAAGAGATCTTAACCGACCCGACAAGTATCGTCAAGCGCTGTATGACCGGACGAGGGGTCCAATCATTGGTTATCGGTCCGGGATTGGGTAGTGATCCTCAATCTTTAGAAGCGGTAAAGATGATCATCGAGTCAACACCGGGCATTCCAAAAGTGATTGATGCTGATGCTATTCAAGCCTTAGATGGTTGGCCAAATCACTTGATGGGAGTGGTAACTCCGCATCAAACAGAATTGGAAAACTGGGTTGGAGATATCGATTCTATTCCGGAATTATTGATTGGTTCTGGCGAATCAAGAGTTGTAATTCGCACCGGCCCAGAAGATATCATAATCGGTGCAGCAGGGCGCGGAGGGATCATCAAAGACGGAAATCCGCGCATGGCGATGGGAGGGACTGGCGACCTGCTTGCAGGTTCGATTGGTGGGCTCCTAGCATTGGGTCTCTCACCTTGGGCTGCATCGAGGTTAGCCGTTTATCTAATGAGAGTCGCCGGAAAATTAGCCGGAGATGAATTGGGTCCAGGCATGGTAGCGGAAGATATCCCTCCATTCCTCGCAAAAGCACTAATAAAATAATTTCACATTATTGGCTCTTCGCCATCAACAAGAGCAGGTAAGCCTTTCTTTTTGCGAATATAATCGGTATAATTGCCGAAATATTTGGTGACGATACCGTCCTGTAATTCCCAAATTTGATTCACTACTTGGTCTAAAAACCAGCGGTCGTGACTCACCGCAACGATGCCACCATCATATTCAGACAATGCATCCTCAAGGGTTTCTTTAGCGTCCATATCCAAGTGATTGGTAGGCTCGTCCAACAATAATAAATTATTTTCTTCAAGAAGTAATTTCAACAGAGCAACCCTTGCTCTTTCCCCACCAGATAATTTGCCAAGTGGAGTTGTTACATGCTCTTTTGCAAATTGGAATCTACCCAAGGCAGCCCGAATGTCGCCATAACTGAAATCTGGGCGCAGGAGTTCCACTTGTTCGACCGCATTTAATTTAAAGTCCAAAGTTCGGTGATCTTGGTGATAATAACCAATAATACATCCCGGTGCTAAATCACGACTGCCAGAATCAATCTTTTCATCTCCGGTAATCAACTTGAGGAGTGTGGTTTTTCCTTGACCGTTCCCACCGACAATTCCGATTCGGTCTCCCTTCTGAATCTCCATATCTTGATTGTTTAGAAGGAGCCTATTCAAGCCTTCAAAACTCTTGTACGCATTGAGAAATTGAATGATATCATTGCTGGATTTATCTGCGGCTTTGAGGCTGAAACGCAATCCCTTGCGTTGTTTTGGTTTACGCAATCGAAGGATTTTCAACTCTTGTTGCATTCTCTCGATCATCTTGTGTTTTGCAGAGATTGATTTGTCGAATTTGTTAGCACTTTTCATCGATCGCAATGCTGATTGGGTGTGAGAGATCTTTTTCTCAGTATTCTTAATGCGATCGTCTAGAGCACCTAAGAAACTGTTTTTTTGTTCGATGAAATCGGTATAATTCCCTTTGTAATTCCAATTGTGCAAATTATCTATTTCGACGATTCGATTGCAAACTTGGTCTAAGAAATATCTATCGTGAGAAACTATTAGTTGAGCACCCTTGAATTCAGTAATGAAAGTCTCTAGCCACTCAGTAGTCCGAATGTCTAAGTGATTTGTAGGCTCGTCGAGGAAGATGACATCGACACCTGCAAGTCCGACCAATTGACGAGCAAGAGCGAGCTTAGCGCGCTCGCCACCGCTCAATTTGTTGACCTTCATTTCCATAGGATGCTTGTCAAGACCGAGTTTTTCCAAAATCGCTTTGGCGATTCCAGCAACATTAGATCCACCGGATTCCCCCAGCATCTGTTGTAATTCGGAATATCTCTCCATAACAGGTTGCCAATTACCGTCGTAAAATACCGGGTCTGCCATGCGTGTTTCAATGGCTGTAATTTCGTCCTCTAGCTCTTGGAATTGGCGCCCCTTTCGACTCAATTCCTCTTCGATAGTAGAACTATCATCGATATCTCTAATCTGAGTGAGGTAAGCAATTCGAATACCCGAAGCAAAGTCAATATCGCCCGTGTCTTGCTTTTGCTGGGAAATAGTATTGAGCAAAGTGGTCTTTCCAGCCCCGTTATGT
>CAUZVL010000021.1:0-9961 GCA_963583355.1 Candidatus Thalassarchaeaceae archaeon | reverse complement strand
AACTCTAGATTCAATGCGAACCGGACTTGTTTCGATCAAGGGTCCGCTAACCACCCCGGTCGGTGGCGGAATTCGTTCACTCAATGTTGCACTCAGACAAAAACTAGATCTTTTTGCTTGTGTTCGCCCGGTGCGCTGGTACGAAGGGACCCCTTCGCCGGTCAAATCCCCTGGTGATGTCGATATGATCATCTTCCGTGAAAATAGCGAAGATGTCTATGCGGGAATAGAATGGGAAGCCGGCACTCCTGAGGTCAAAAAACTCATCGATTTCCTACAAAATGAAATGGGTGTGGACAAGATACGTTTCCCGAATACCTCGGGTATCGGCATCAAGCCGATCAGCCAAGAAGGCACCGCCCGAATCGTTCGAGCGGCTTTCAAATACGCAATCGCTAACGACAAGGATAGCGTCACTTTGGTTCACAAAGGAAATATCATGAAATTCACCGAAGGTGGCTTTAGAGATTGGGGATACCAATTGGCAAAGGACGAGTTCGGTGCTGTCGAGATCGATGATGGACCTTGGTGTACAATGACCAATCCAAAAACTGGAAATGAAATAATAATCAAAGATGTGATCGCAGATGCTATGCTTCAGCAAATCATCACCAGGCCGGCAGAATATGGCGTCTTGACCACAATGAACCTAAACGGCGATTATATCTCAGATGCTCTAGCTGCTCAAGTGGGTGGAATCGGCATCGCACCGGGTGCTAATATCAACTACGATTCTGGAGTTTCAATCTTTGAAGCAACCCATGGAACCGCACCAAAATATGCTGGCCTGAACAAAGTTAACCCCGGTTCATTGATTCTTTCTGCTGAGATGATGTTACGCCATATGCAATGGTTTGAGGCTGCAGATCTCATCGTCAAAGGAATGAGCGGGGCGATCGGTGCGAAGACCGTTACCTACGATTTCGAGCGCTTGATGGACGATGCTGAACTACTCTCTTGCAGTGGGTTTGGTCAAGCCATCATCCAACACATGTGAAGGTTCAACGAATCCAAGTATTGAGATTTCGGCTATTTGCTACTGTACCGAAACCAAAGCGCTCTTCAAGCGCTCTTGCAACTAGGGCAAAATCGCTATCTCTAGTCGCTACCAAAATACTTCCCAATTCACCCAATGGACGTTTTGCGAGAATCGCTGCTAAGCACATTATGGTTTGATCGGCGGTTTCGGGATATATGTCCGCATTTCCGATGACGGTACGTAGTGGTTCTCCGTGAAGCCTTTTCATCGCGGTAATCTCGTCATATACCTCGTGGTGATCGATTAAGAATTGCTTGAGTTCATCCCGAATCTCCTCACCATCTACCTCAGATTCAAGGTGGAGGTCTAAAGGACTCCAATTCGAAAAGTCCTTGATAATGTCTTTGAGGATTTCCTTCATGTTGGCCGAGGTTATGACTTGGTCGAGGCTTGCGCTTGAAACCAAAATATCACCGAAGCGTGAGCGGATTCTTCCAAGGTCATTTCCAATAGATTCCAATTCACTGCGAATTACCTTAGGCATCCACAAATGGATTCTGCCTTCTTCAGCCCGGCGCAATAAGATGCGGTGGAATCGCCCGGCTCCACCGATATCGAGGGCGGATTCGGCCGAAATACCTAATTTCTCGCTGACGCGATGAACCAATTCATCGATCAAAATATTAGTATCGACGATAACTAAGGGTGAAAGGGCTAAATTACGCAAATACGCACGGTCACGAACCGCCAATTTGAGGCGGTTATTTGCAAATAATCCTTTTTCTGCTGCTGCTAAACGCTTAATGTCAAGAATACTGAACCGGCCCGAATTCTGAGCTCTTTCCAATAACATCAACCCATCTAGAGGGTTTTCCGCTGCAGCATCATTTGCGATATCATATACCTCTTCTAAACTGACAGGATCTATCAACATCACTTGGGAATAACGGTTTTCAAAGGTATTACGATTCCTACGGCGCTCGCGTTGCAAGCTATTGATCGCAGCCTTTACTCGGCCGGCAAACGGCTCATCCGGTAAAGGCCGGGGGTGGGAGTTCGGATAATTTCGTAATAGATCGAGTTCCTCTTCCGAATATTTGGTCTTCTCGATCATTTCGGTTTGGCCATCTTGGCCTTCTTGGCTCACCATATGGGTTCGGCGGACGAAGGTCTTGACCAATCGAGTGCCCTCATCGGTTCTTTTCTGACCGGATGCACTATGGCTGACGTTTAGATAGAGTTGGAATCTTCTGGTTAGTGCTGCTTGTAGAGCCGGCTCACTCTTGAGGAGATCTACGGCCTCTGACCATTGTTCGGCGTGAGCCAAATGAATCAATGCTTTCCGATGCAACATCATCTTATGTTCGTAATCGAAATCGGCGTGGTCGCCTGCTCGGCGGTAATCCCTTGCCGCATTCAACTCATTATTATTACTGGCATGAATTGCGGCGCGAGCCAAGGTATGCCATGGTGACATCGGGTCGTGTTCTTGATACCAAGAGACTAGATTTTCTAGACCGAGGTCGTATTCGAGCACTAGGTGTCGAACCGCGTGCATCATCGGCATCGCGGTGGCCTCGCCGGAAAGCAATCCATCGAGTAACTTTACCACTCCTTTGGACTTACCAGTCTGCAATAACCAAGAGGCTCGGTTGAGTCGAAGAGTATCCATTACCGCGTGGAAAAGTCGGGCTTCTACATCGCTTAATTGAGCGTCGCTCACACTTTTTGTTAAATCATCTAAAATCTTGGAATCGGCTAATCCATCGCCGCCATCTCGCAATGCTTGCCGGCAATTATTGAATGCCTTAATCCCTGCTTTATCGAGGGTCGCAACTATCCATTTATCTTCGGTCAGAGCCGCTCCATCGAGCATTAACATCAAACCCCGGGAAATCTCGCTTATCGCACTGGGTATTTCCGCTTCTGCGACCGCGGCTAAAGCGCAGCGACGAGCGGCCCGGATTGATTCGAAGGGATGGCTTGTCGTATGTGCTGGAAGTAGATGGGCGACCATGAGAGTCTGGTACGGGTAGGTTTCAGCCCTTTTGTTATCTGCCAATAATAGGTCGGCAAGTCGGGATAAATCCAAACCGCGAGTGAATAGGTCAACCGATGAATCTAGCCCAACTTCAGTCCCTAGGTCGTGTAATTTCCGAGCCGATTCGACCCTGATTTCAATGCCTATGTCCTCATCATCAACCAAACTGGATAGAGATTGCTCTGAAAGTCGTGGAATCTGTTGACCTAACCAAACGAAGGCCGGATCGCCAAGGGATTTTACCAAAGGCAACATTCTTGAGGTATCGGTATCCGATTCGATCGATATCGAATTCAATAATTCTAATGCTTCCTCGCTTGCACCCTCTCTGACCAAGGCAGATAATCTCCACATTTGGATGATTTCAAGCAAATGTGTAGCGCTTACCGAATTCAACCCAACCTCCAATTCGGCAGAGGATAAATCAGCCGCAGATTCTGGAGGTTGTTTCCATGCAGAAATTCTGCGAGCTACTGAAAGACCGTCTTCACCTTTTAGTGAACGACTCGCGTCCCAATTAGCGATTTTGCCGGATCTTATCGCGATTAAATCTCTTAATCCATCGGCTAAATCCTGGCTTGATTTTGCTAATTCCTTGAGCGCGTCCGAACTATCTTGGCCAAGATGAATCAGAAGTAGAGCGCTGATTATCGAAGCGTCTTCGCTTAGGTTTTCCAAGCCTGAAATATCTCTCAACCCACGCTTACCATTGAGTTGGGCCTTTGCTTTTTGAAGTGCGACCCTGAGTTTTGCATCGACGCATTTTGCCTCGAATGACGATATTGCATCTGCTAATGCCTTGGGGTCCGCAGGGTCGATTCGACCGATTTCAACATCGAAGAGTTCTCTTTCTTCCTCGACTATCTCGGCTTTGGGGAATGACGCAAATTGAGCTAAAATAGGTGTGGCTTCTGCCATTATTTGCCAGACCGGATGAACTCCGTCCTTGCTTGCTATTGCTCGCAAGTCCTCGATTACCGAGTCGTTAGATTCTTCCCAATCCTCTTCGAAAAGAGTCTTGCGGATCAATAAAACCGCTAATCGGAAAGCGGTTGGTGAATCGTTCTCAATAAGAACTTCATCGGTTTCTGGTAGCCATTCCATCGGCCCACCAGCACCGCGTCCACCCCGCCGGCCGCGACTTCCTCTTCTTTCTCGCATCAATGAGGGAGTTGGGGACGGATTATCCTCATCTTCGTTCGGGATTTGAAGTTCGTTGAGTGCTATCAACAACAATGATTTCCATGGTTTGGTCAACATTGTCCATTCCGGAGTTTTAGCAACTAGTCGTTGTCGAGCAACCGGAGGGAGGTTGTCTTTCATGCCATGACTTAGACACGCGGCGATGTTCTTCTCTTGCAGCCTCGTTCACCCCTACGGGGTGAGGGCCTAAGTCGGTCCTCTTTAGAGCCACCGGCTCAACCAGCCATTACCAAACAACCATGAGGCCGAGCCTTGTGGCCAAAATTGATGCAAACTTTTGACATCATCATTCTATTATTGCACCCCATTGCCTCGGCCGGCATCATCGCTTGGATGTGGTGGCAATATGGTTGGAAAAGGAAGAGTCTTCAACTCAAAGGTGACCAAAGGCGAGAGGGTATTCAGAATCACCAAAAAATCGGTGAGCGAATCCTCCAATTCGCAATTGCAACCGTCATGCTCGCTTTCGCTGCACGCTGGTATACTGGAATCGGTTTGCTCCCCCAGAGTTTGCACGGTTTTACTGGGCCACTCGGAGTCACATTACTGTGGATTATGGCTCGCTGGGGCCGAGTTGCGACCAAGGATAAAATCGCCCGCAAAAAACACGGCCGAGCAGCAGATCTGCTCATAGCCTTGATGTTTTTTCACTCATTCCTCGGGTTTCTCTATCTGTTCGATATTCTTAGATGAAGACATCCAGGCTGGTGCCCACCAATTCCATTTACCCATAAGACGCATCGCAGCCGGGACGACCAAGGCTCGGACCACAGTTGCATCGAGCAAGATTGCCAATGCTAATCCGAAGCCGATTTGCTTGAGTATTATTACACTCGAAAGTCCAAACGCACTGAAAACCACCACCATAATCGCTGCTGCTCCGGTGATTAATCGACCGGTCTTTTGCAAACCATTGGCGACGGCCAAAGTATTGTCGCCGGTGCGCTCCCACTCCTCGTGAATTCGTGAAAGCATGAGTACTTCATAATCCATCGATAATCCAAATACGATACAAAACAAAATTATCGGATTGACTGAATCTATCGGTTGTGGGGTGAAATTAAGCAGTTCTGCCCCATATCCCCATTGGAAGATTACCACCATCATCCCGAAAGATGCTGAGATCGAAAGAATATTCATCACAACCGCTTTGATCGGGATGACTATGCTTCTGACCTGAATGAAAATAAGCACCATCGTCGCACCAAAAATAAAGGTTAACGCCATCGGGAGCGCATCGGATATCGCTTGGAGATTATCAGCCGAATAGGCTGCAAACCCACCTATAAAAATCTCCGAGTCCGGGCCTGCTTCGAGGCTATTTAGCAATCCGGGTGCATCCTGCCGCATCCCTTGGACATGAATTCTTGACTCGGGGTCGACTTCAGAACCACTCAGAGCAAATAGATGGAATGTAACATCACCTGACACGAATTTTTCTTTAAGATATTCACGCATTGCTAAGGTCTGTTCATCGGCATCACCCAACCAAAAATCAACGGTTTGGTCAGCGTCTAATCCAGCGGCAGGCCTACCTATTCCAAAACCATCTACTACCATTTCATCCAAAGTAGATTCAGCCATCCAGGCATGGAAAGCCCTGATATTACTCTCGCTCAATGGGTCAGCTCCATCGAGGTCAAAGACCACAAATGCGTCATTGGAACTCGATTCTGGCCAAATCTCTGAAATTGTCTCCATGCCGATTCTGGATTCGTCATCGGGTGGTAAAGCCTTAGTTGAGGACAGGGAAAATTCTGCGTATAAAAATGGCATACCCGCACCGATTAAAATTATCAAAGTCGGTATGATTACCGCCCATGGCCTATTCATCACCATGGTGGCGATCTTACCCCAAATTCCGTCTTTGCCATCTTCGACCTTCATCGAATAGGGGACTTTGAACCGATTGATTCTATGGCCTAATAATCCTAAAACCGCTGGTAAGAAAATCACTGAATAAATCATCGCGATACTGACGGCTAATGTACCTCCAATACCTAGGGACGGTAACGAGGTATTCTTGAAAAACAACATTCCCAAAAGACCGATTGCCACGGTTAAGCCGGAGTAGAATACCGCTTTGCCAGAGGTTGCAACGCTCATTGCGACCGCGGTTCTCAAATCTCTGCCTCGGCCTATTTCTTCGCGGAACCTATTGACTAAAAATAGAGAATAATCAATCGAAACCCCGATGCCTATCAACGAGATAATATTGGTCGCATATTGTGTGACATCTGTAATGTTAGACAGCCAAATCGTCACACCCATCGCCGCTAATACCGTCATTATGCCGATACTGACAGGTACTAAGGCGGCTATTAAAGTCCCGAAAACTACTGCCAAAATAATCAATGAAAACGGACCTGAGACTATTTCTGCTGAAATTAAATCCTCCTGGATTCTCTTGTCGAAAGTATAGGAAATCGCAATTCCGTCTGTTCGCCAAGCACTAAATCCATCCTCGATTATCAATTTTTCTTCAACCGTTGAATAAACCGTTTTAGATGCTTTGAAATCACCCTCGATGGTAATTATTGTCATCGACCAAAATCCATCGGCCTCGGTCGAAGTTCGCTTTGCTCTCATCTCTTCAGGAATTTGCCAAGAATGTTCGGTTTCAACCCCTTCTAGTTTAGAGATCGGTTCTAATGCTCGTTCGATTGCCAATCGCCATTGTGAGTCTTGGTCGGTCAAGGTCGGATGAAATACCAAAAATGTAAATGAATGCGATTCGGTGTTTTCGGCCCCGTCTGAAAATGCACTCGACAAAACTTTGCCGGCACGAATACTCTCGACATCATCTTCGCCCCATCCTTCGGCCCAATCAGCACCCATGCCCATTAAAGAAGACATCATGATGCAACTTAGTAACCCGAATACAACGATTTTCCTTTTATGGTCGAAAGTGAATTCGCCGAGCCGATAAAACACTCGGCCCTCGAGCATTGCAGGGTCGGTAGTTGACTCCATGTCCCCCCGCCCTCTTGACTTGCTTATCAATGGCGTAGTAACTTGGTTTCTCTCTGAGACCACAGATTTAACCACTGGTCGAGATTAGCTTCTACGTCTTCGTCTTCGACCGGTCTTTGTTGTCCGGGTTGAGGTTGAATTCTACAGCCACAGGCATTTGCATGACCGCCGCCGCTCTTATCGAGAAGTCTAGCGAGTAGCGATAAATCGAAGGGGTTATCTTGGCCTCGAAATGAATTGGCATAAAATGAAGCACCTAGAGCTGGACGTTGTGGATTTTCGATCGAGCCATCGGTGAAGCCGTGGATCACACAACAAGCAATCGCCTCTGGTCCGGCGAGTGCTGTTACCAAATATCCATTTGTTCGCACACCGGAATTTGATAGGTCACAAATTGCTAATCCGTCAACAATTTTGGTAGCAGCGGCGATTGCTTTGGATTCTTCATGGCGTTCTTCTGCCAAAAGGTCGAGTCTTTCTTTATGGTATTCCAAAATATCTTCTAGGTCCATTCCATTGGCAAATTGTTCCATAACAGTTTGCAAATGTTCAGGATCCCTCAATGATAGCGACCGGGATAAGCAGATTATTGGGCCATCGGCCATGAAATCCTCAAGCGAAATTCCACCACTATCGAGGGCGTCAACTATTGGCATCACCTCTTCGAGATGGGAGAGATCTAATTCTGCTTTCATCAAATCATATGCCGCTCGTGCTGCTGATGGAGTATCGCGCCAATGACAAATTCCCCCTCTTGCTAGAAAAATTTCTTCCTCTTGTGGAGTTGGCTTATTGGTCATATGGTGATCGAGATAAAGTCCGCAATCCGGGTGGAAAGGCAGATCACACAAAGCGGTTTTTTCATCGATCATATGGTCGATGGCACCGCTTCGAACCAATGCAGGATGAGAAAAATGAATCTCAAGAGAGGGTTTGCTCGCCTTGAGGACCGCCGCTGCCATCAGCCCATCGAGATCCGAATCGGCAACAACTCGTTCGATACCATCCAAGACTGACATATTTTAGGGCGGGTTGGCTTTACACATCAATGAATCGTATTGAGAGAAAGCGATGACCCTATCAAGGGGGAGTGGTGCCTATGAGGTATGGAGACCTCTTGTGGTGTGGTAGTAGTCAATTTTGACTCGATTTTATTGCTTCAATACCCCCAAGGTCATTGGGATTTTCCCAAAGGCCATGTCGAGCCAATCGACGCAGATCACAAAGCTACCGCCTCGAGAGAACTGACCGAGGAAACCGGGATTACCGATTTTACTATCATCGACGGTTTCCAACATCGAACCGAATATGATTTTCGTCACAAAGGCAAGAAAATCGAAAAGCAAGTCTTCTGGTTCATCGCAGAAACCGATACCCTAAAAATCAAAATTTCACACGAACATCGAGAACATCTATGGCTCGATTGGGCCGAAGCGATGGCTCAATTAACCCATCACGAAAGTCAAGGTGTTTTGGCAGCAGCCCATGCTCATATGAAATCGATCGGCAGAGAATAGTCACTCTGTTCAATCATTATCGCTCAATTCTACTTTCGTTTTATTTCGCGATAGGCCAATTTCAGAATTAAATGGAATCTCATTATAACTGTGCATGCTTAACTCGATAAGTTAAATCGGTAGCGTTCCGACAGACCCACTGAATCCCCTTTGTATTGGTAAACAAAATGCAAAGGGGTTTCGTATAACCCCATGCAACTCATCCGAATCAATTTGTTAATGGAAGTATAACAACCATAGAGGTAGGTTTTTCCATTCTCCACCACACCCACGTAATATGGAAGATTGGCACATCTTGTTTGCCTCCACCTTTCTGATTGGGTTATTGATTTACCTAATTCTGCCTAAATTCTTGCAACCAGGACTTTTTTTCCAATTAGATTCAAAGCTGAGGTCAAAAGATTTAACACTAAGAATTGAAGATTCATATTTTCAAGGAATGATAACTAATATTCAACGAATCGAGCTACTTAATCGCGTAAGCACCAATGCAATCACCCTGTTGCTTATTCGTCGAAAATTGAATCGGATACTATCAGTAAAAGATTCAAAAAGAAATGGAGGAGAAATCATTCCAAAGGACTGGTATGATAGTTCCCACCCTCTTATTATTAATAAATTTAAGTTCCACAAAGATGTGGTTTCTGATATTAGAGAAATGGTTGATTGTGCAAACAGCGGCAATCATCGTGCTAGCCTGACGATGGCGGGTAGAGTTTTGGAACAAATTCTTAACCAATTATTGTATGACCATGAAAAAAGTATAAATACTAATCTTGGAATTGGTAAAAAAATAGGTTTAGTAAGAGAGTCAGATATATATTTGGACCCCGCAATGATGGACATATGGAATATCATAAACAAGCAGAGAATTGCAGGAGTTCACGCAAAAGAGACCGTTCCAATCCCCAGCAAAGATCAAGTATTGATGGTGATTCATGCGATTAAGGATTGCTTATCTCGGATTCTAAAGAATGAGGACTAAATATTCGAGCCAAGGGCCCCCTTCATATATCCGTCAATAACAAGGGTACGGTCGTAAAGGAGCCACACAAAGCCTTTGTAAACACACAAATTGTGTACATGGGTGTTATGGAGAAACCCTCGTGAATATCTTGTGTTCACTTATGCACCTCATGCTTCTAAGTTAGACATGATGCATAGTGATGTCAGGATAGACAAAAACACTTGTGAATTTGTACAATTCAGTTATGCATTGAATCCACAACCGTACAGTTTCTCAACCGA
>CAUZVL010000020.1:0-10027 GCA_963583355.1 Candidatus Thalassarchaeaceae archaeon | reverse complement strand
GGGGTGGATATCGTGATGAACATCATTTATCAGCCGGATCAACGACCAGAGCCAAGGTGGACGATATTCATTGGCTCGAAATAATCTATCGATCACGGTGCCTCGCTGAATATTCATCGGATTGATCGAAATTTCATCACTACGCTCAGCCACATCTCGGATCCATTTTGCTGTGTGGACTACCGCATCACCTTCACTCATAAATGGTGGTTTGAACATTAGGTATGTTTTGACCCTTAATCCGAATTTTTGTAGATTTTCAACCGCTCGATCCCAACTTTTGATGCTGAATCCTTTGTTTACATGAAATCGTAAAACCTCATCGTCATAAGCCTCAAGGCCGATTGCGACAGAGAATTTTGGATTAATTTTGGTCGCCCAAGCCAATTTTTCTTCAGTTATTTGTTCGGTTCGGCTCTCGACGACCAATTCCATGCCCATCTCATGGCTATCTCTGAGAACTCGTTCTTGGAAATCAACCGGTATCTCCCGATCTTCGAGTAGACTTCCCGAGGTGTAAACCTTGATCATTCTCATGGTATCGAAATCATCAAATTTCGCCAATGAGTATTCCCATTGTGCGTGGAGGTCTTTACTGGTTACATCATCGCGTGTATCGTTGAAATATCCGCAAAAAGTGCAGCCGGAAGACCACCACCAGTGGCAGCCCTTAGTTCGTAAAATGACTGTGAGTGCTGTGGTTGGAGTGCCATCTGCAAGGGTTTCTGGTGTATAGTAAACCGTAGCGGGGAATTTAGCATCCCAGCTGTTTTTTCGCTCCAAAGCCCAAGGTGTATTTGCTGGTGCTTTTACCAAATCGTGAATCTTAAGAGCGCGGGTTTCAGACTGGCCGACCATCCTCAATGTGTCGCCTGCCATGCATATCGCTCCAACCTTTCCCGTTTCAACCTAACCCGTCTCAATACAATGAGGAATTGAAGAATGAAATCAGCCTTGATTCATATTCATCGGTATCGCTAAGCATCAATGAAACGTGTTGGTCCGCTTCCATTCCTTCGCCCACATCGTAGCGAATAACCGAGTCGGTAATCCAACATTCTACATTGCCCTCAATCGCATTTATCTTGGCTAACTCGCACATTCTTTCGCCATGATGAACCTTGACTCTTGGGTCTTGATTACCGTGGACCACATACATGTGCCGTAGGCCAATGTCACTGGCTGCAGTAAGTGGTGAGTATTGGACCAAATCCTCGCCGGTTGCAATTTTGCCGGCAAAAACCCCGGCGCCACTCAAAAATGTTGGCAGGCCTTGGTAAGCCAATTCCTCTTCGATTATCAGCCCCATATCTGAAAAACCAGAATCGAGCCAAACCGATTGAATCCTTTCTTCTAAAGAAAAGGTGATCGCCGCAGTGCCAGCGCCCATCGAAGTTCCGAATAATCCGATTCGACCAACTTCCGCCCCCTCATTTTCGATAAGCCAATCATGAACCGCTACCACATCGCGCCATTCCTTTTGACCGGCCGAGACTCGGTCGTCCTCTATTGAGGATTGGCCGTGATCTCTCAAATCGAAAGTCATAACGTTGAATCCGGAGTTTATCAGCATTCCAGCCGGGAGCAGAATTGACCCTCCGGCTTTACAACCACGAATGCCGTGAACAAAAATAACCCATGGTGCGCTGCTGTTTGAAACATAGTACCAGGCTGATAGAGTAAGGTCTTCATTTGGTACCTCGATAAAGGCACTCTGGTGGCCCGGCCACCAATATTGAGATATGTTTTCCATTATATCGGCGGTGATGTTTTCGGTATTTGTTGCGTTGACCAAAGGAACTTCATGTCTAAGGGGGGAAAAATGTTCAGGGGTGTTCTGGTCGAAATTTCCCCAGCAATCAGTATTGGTTGCGGCAACCGCATCGTAAACTTGTTTTCCGGCCAAGTAATACCCTGTTGGCATTATCATGACCAACATTAGAAGAAACGGGAAAAGTTCCCTTTTCACGCCTTCACCTCTCGAAAGATGATGGTCGAACCCGCTTGAACAAATTCTCCCTTTGGATGCATTTGATCCTCGGCTTCAGCCGACACTACACACGGATCGAATCGGTTTGCTGGTACTCTAACATCCACTCTACTTCCGAGTCTAATCATACCGAATCTTTGACCTCGGCGCAATTGATCGCCTTCACCGGTCCATGGGATGATGGTCCGAGCTAAAGCACCTGAAATTTGCATGACTTCAACTATCAAACCATCCTCTCGAGCAAAGAGAGTGCGAACCCTTTCATTGAATTCGCTCTCTTTTCTAAAGGCAGGTAAAAATGGCCCGCGGCGTTTGCCTTTTCCGGTTCTGTGTTCCATTCTTGTGATAATTCCTGCGATTGGAGAACGGTTGACGTGAACATCTAGCGGCGACATAAATACCGCGACTCGCCAAACATCGTCATCGGCTTCCTCCCCTTCTGGCACCGCTTCAAATCTTTGTTCGGTTGAAAATTCCAGCGGGTTTTCGCAAGGCTGTTGGTGCCAAGTACCGGTAAACTCGTCCTCTTGAGCACCGTCCATCTCCTCAGGAGATGGGCGGCGGCCGATCGCTCGCTCGCGTTTTACAAACATTACATGGCCATCGGCCGGACTGACGATGAGCCCTTTCTCTTTTGGAATAGGTCGGTCTGGATCCCGCCAAAAATTTGCAAAGAATGCTGCTAACATCAAAGTTAAAATTCCAAAGGCGGGAGCGAGGCCGAATAATGGGTCTACAACCCAGCCCACCAAGATGAAACTAGAGCCCATTAAAGTCGGTACGAGAACCGGCATTAGGCCTCCTCGGGCCAACATTGCCAAAATGGTTCACCTCTACTGTCCTTCCCAAGGATCTTGACCATCGGACCAGTCAGAACTGGATTCGGGGTCGGTATCTTTGGGGGTTTCATCAGCAGTTGCTTCTTGGTCAGCGCTATCTTGAGCGATGAAGTCGACTGCTGCTGCGGCGATTTCAGAACCTTTGAGGTAGCGATTACCATCTATATCGTACGCTTTTGCGAATTCAATGAATGCATCTCTATCTTTAATGCCGTTTTTGTCCATGACTCCGGCCAAAACATTCTCTGACCATTTCCACTCATCTTCTTCACCTTCATCGGTGCTGGCTGATTCGCTTGAATCCGATTCGACCGAATCGATATCTGAAGCCTCATCGATGGTCATCTCAGCGGCTCTCGCTTCGACCATCTCTTCCACTCGCTCAGCAATAGCTCGTCCCATGTGCTGGGATTGGCGCTCTGCCTCTGCTGCTGCTTCAATCATTTCGTAACGGTTTTGAATAGCCTTGTTTAGGTTTTCGAATAATGACATGTGATCCATGTACCACGAATCTCTTGTCTGAAGTTCAACCACAGCTAATCGTAGATCGTTATCCAACTCTTCTGCGATCGAGAATACCTTACCCAAGCGGTCTTTTTCACGAGCGTATTTCTCTTCCATTTTCTCGAGTTCTGGTTCGAGATGTTCGACTTGCTTGCCGGTCTTGGAAGACTTGAATTCAAGTTCGCGAATCCGAGCGTCTTTTTCGGTCAATAAAGACTCTAGACTCTCTTTTTCGATCTCTCTATCGACGATTTCTGTTTCGAGAACTTCGACCTCTGCTTTGGTATCGAGTAGTTCTTTTTCTTGCTGCTCATAGGCCGAATAGAGTTTGAGAAGCCGTTCGGTTTCTTCGCCTAGGTGCTCTTCGAGTTCTTTTATCCTGACCTCAGGAGTGACGGTGCTGGTTTCAGACATCATTCTCACCGAAGGCTACGCCTTCACCTTGACCCACCAATCTCCCACATATCAAGCCGACGCTGCTAAGGCCACTATCGATAGCGGTTCAAGCGTGGTGCTGATGGTGACAAGCAATGACTTGTGCTACACAGCATGTCACGGCTTTAGCACACGGTATATGGGTGAATTCGTTCGGGCCATGGGCGTTGGACTCCGGGCCTAAAATCCCTGTAATCATGAACTCGGCTGCGGGAAATTGTTCTTGTAGCATCGGCATGAATGGAATCGTTCCGCCTTCGCCCATGAATTGAACCGGTTTTCCAAAATACGAAGTCGAAGCTATCTCGAGCGCTTTGAGCATCCACTCGCTCAATGGATTGGCGTTGAAACCGCCGGCTGGATGTTCTAAATCAAAGGTGATATGGGCGCCTTGGGGTGGGTCTTCGGTCAGGGTTTTCTCGATAAGGGCGCTTGCTACATGGCAATCGATGCCGGCTGGAATCCTAATCGATAATTTCAACTTTGTATTTGTTCTGAGAGTATTGCCGGCAGAAGCACAAGCAGGTGCGCCATCGATTCCTGTGACCTCAAAGGCCGGCCGCCATGTTCGGTTCAAAATCAACTCTGTCAAATCATCATCATTAGGCGATACCCCTTCGAGTAAAGGGAATTTCGAGTGGATCTCTTGGCCAAGAATTTTAGCGGCTTTTCCTGCCTGGTCAATCCTCTGTTGTGGAATCTCAGACCATAATTCGTCGAGAATAATCTTCCCGGTCTCCGAATCCGAAATCCGGTCGAGAAGATTACGAGCGATGCGGAACGAGGACGGGATAATGCCTCCAGCATCTCCAGAATGCACACCGGCACTCGAGACCGCAACATCCAATGTCGCCACGATAACGCCACGCAACGAAGTCGTCAACCAAAGGTGATCCCAGTCTCCAGCGCCGCTGTCAAGGCAAACGACAAGCGAAGGTACGCCTATCCTATCAGCCAAACTCATCAGATGAGCCGGCAAATCCGGTGAGCCCGATTCTTCAGAGGCTTCAACTATCAATTTCAAATTGGCATGTGGGATTCCCTGCAATTGTAAACCCTTGATTGCGGTTAGTGAGGCATAGGCGCCGTAGCCATCATCAGCACCACCACGCCCGTATAATTTATCGCCACGCCGCACCGGCTCCCAAGGCCCTAAGCCTTCGTGCCAGCCGACAAATTCCGGCTGCTTGTCCAGATGTTGATAGAGTAAAATATTCTCATCTATCGTCCCTGGAACCTCCATGTAAATCAGCGGGGTTCGGCCTGGAATCCGATTGATTTCAACTGTTAAACCGGCTATATTTTGCGCCTCACACCACGCAGCAATATGCTGGACAGCGTCCTCAATGTGGCCGTTTTTCTCCCAGTCGGGGTCGAATGCTTCGGACAGGGCTGGGATTCGGATATAATCGGATAGTGAAGGAATTATATCGTCTTCCCATTTAGATTCAACATACTCACTCAAGTCGGTTGGGTTGAGGGACATGGTCTTGGGAGCGCACACAGGTTGATAGACCAGACGGATGGGACATTTGCTATGGCAGATGCGACCGAGGTATTCTCGCAATGGGCCCTATCGGGCAAGGATGTAGGTATGGAAAAAGGCCATGCTGGTTCGGTTGAACTGATGCTGAATCGAGTAATTCCACTTTTGCCGGAGAATTTTAAAAGTTTAGATTTGGGTTGTGGAAATGGCTGGGTAGTTCGGCTATTAGCCGAGTTAGGAGCGGTTAAATCCGAAGGGGTTGATGGAGCAGAACAGATGATTGCAAAGGCTCGTTCAATCGATTCAACCAATCCTTATCACCATGGATATTTACCTGAGTGGATGCCGGAATCAAAGGTTGATCTGGTTCATTCGATGGAATTTTTATACTATCTTGAGGATCCTGCTTCGATGTTGAAAACCATCAGAGAATCCTGGCTTGAAGAGAATGGTTATCTGATCGCCGGGGTCGATCACTATCTCGAACATGCCGCCAGTCTAGAGTGGCCAGAATATGTGGGAGTTCATATGACTACCATGTCGATGGACCAATGGAAAGAGGCAATGGTCGCAGCAGGATTTCAAGATATTGAAATTTGGCAAGTTGCTGCAAAAAAAGATTTTCCTGGCACCTTGGTCATGCTTGGCAAAGCATGATGAAACATGGTTTCATTGAGAGGTTTAACTCGGACCGAGTGGATGTCCTATTGGTCCACATAATTTGATTGACCCGGCGAAATAAGGGCATTTTTCACAGGTTTTTGCCGCTTCTACCGGTAGCCTATTGGGCGGTTTAACATCATCGCCACCAGCGGCGATTTCGCCCATCCACCCAAGTAATCCATCTAAATCGGTCAGAGAATTTTGGAAATCTTCATCGCTCATTCTAATCATTCGCCCAGAGGCTGCGACCAAGATTGCGGGCGGGAGAATTTTTCTTCTTTGAGCCGCTGGTTTTTGGTTTTCCTCCAAAATCAACCCAAGGCTATACAGCGTCAATTGTAATCTGTGTTCTTGAATAATATCGTGCTCTGGACGATTGCTCGCAAATGGCGAATCAACGCTATTAACAACTTGAATTTCATTACCTTCCTCGGCATTATTCGACTTGAACCCATTGAGGCAGCCTGTGGTTTTTGCATCGACTACCTGTAGCCAACCTTGCCCGGATTCATCGCTCAAAGCCAAAACCAAATCGGCCCTGCCATCGAATGTAGTAGTGATTTTTTCAACCTCTGCAACCGGTTTATCACCATCTGGGCTCCATTGATCTCTCATCAACTTTGTCGAGTGTTCGATTGCGATATAGAATGGTAATTCGGTTCTCAAACCATCAACTCTGAAGCCATCGAACTCATCTCCTTGGGATAGTTTTCCAAGGGAGCCTTCTCTTGCTAATTTGGCTAAATGCATTAATCTCAAACGAGTTCTTTTGAGAATAGTCTCATCTATAATACTAGATTGAGCCATCACTTCATCTACGGTTTTAGCATCGGTCAATCGGTCGCTTTGGCTACGGGTCCAAGTAAGATCTAAATCCTCACATGCCGAGCCTGGATTCGCTAAACCGATCTCGACCAAACGGTGGAATAAACTTCCAAACTCGGTCGCAGAAGGCCAATAATCATCCAATGATGAATCTGAAGATAATTGTAATTTTTCGGCCCGCCAATTCAGTTTTGCACCGAGCCAATGACGGCGACGGCAACTAAATGCAACATCTAGACTATGTGAGGCTAGTGGAATGGTGGTCTGTATTTTTCTGATTTTTGGGGTGGCTGAAGTATCGCTCGGCCGGCTCGATAAATCCAGCCGTTTGCGCCATGTTGCCAACGGGGATTCGGCTGCTCTTTGCTCAAAGCAATTCGGATGGTGGAAGATAGAAATTCCCTGAACACAGTCTTCTGGAAGCTGGCTATTTGCAACCAAATCTCCAGGGTTTAACACAAGGGTCGCACCGGTTTGGTCCAAGCCGCCATTCGACCAAGAACAGCCGTTATTGCCGGCTTCGATACTCGAATGGGCCATGCCGTCGAGGAACATTTGACCCATATTTTGCCTGCCATCTGATCTCTCTATTAGGATGGAGCCACCTTTATCCAATTTGGCCCCTTTCGAAGGGCTGCCGACGATTATCAATCGGTCTCTCGCCCTGGTAAGAGCGACGTAAAATTGGCGTCGGCGCTCTGCTCTTTGCTGACCGTCATCCATCAGATTAGCTAAAGTCCAAAGCCCGCTTTGAGGTTTAGCGCAACCGCGCCACGGGTGGATTCGCCCAGCGATGATATCAGGGGTGACCAAAACATTTGCCGATGATGAAAACGCTGCATCTCTAGTGCCGGTCGCAAAAATATCGTAAGCGATTATCACCGGTGCTTCCAATCCTTTTGACCCGTGAATCGTCAAGACTTGTACCGCACCACCTGCGGCTTCGGACCGGCTTTTTGGTCCATCGTTATCGAGTTGGGCCAGGCGACGAAGCCGGGCGAGGATCAATGCTGCATCGCCACCGACCATCTTGCTGACCTGTTGGTATATCGCCAACCAATTTTCAACGTCTTGACGGTCACCTTCACGCGGATATGAATAGAGTAAATCAGAATGGTCGATAGCGCATCTCAATGCGCTGAGCACATCACCATTGCTGGCCAGATAATGAAGTCTATCGAGAAGATTTGCAACTTTTTTGGTTGGGGCTACCTCAACTAACGCCTTTAATTGGTCGCCTTCAGAATTTGCCAGATGCTGGCTGAGACTTGAATCGTCCATTCCTACTATTACGCTTCGTCCTAAGGCTAAGGCTGGTGCTTTTTCACTTCGTGAACAACAAGCCCAGAGCAACGCCATCAAAGGTTGAATTACCGGTCTTTGCATCAATATGCCCTGCTTATCGGCCATCGCTGGAATACCGTGTGCTTCCAAGGTTGAAATTATCAATGGGATACGACCTCTTGAGGCGACCAATATCATGATGTCACTCGGCCTGACTAAACCCGCTTGTTCGCCAACATCGACCCAAGAACCGTCCTCTGATTGTAAGACTTGAGCAGTATTACCATCTAGAAGTGCTGCTATGCGTTTTGCCATCAGGTCCGCGGCTAATTCACGATTAGACGAGCCTCGATGCAAGAATGGGTCTATCGGTTCGGACGGGTCCATCGGTCGAGGTTCGTCCCCGGTCCGTGCTGGTAAAATCCACTCGAGAGCCGCGGTTCTAACCTCTTCTCTGCCAGCGGCCAAATCTTGGGCTTCAGCGTGCCAAGGCCCCGGCAATAGGTGGTGGCGTGAATCAAAAGTATCCTCGAATAAATAATTCATCGTCGTCAATAATCGAGGAAGGGTTCGATAATTGGTCCTCATTTCGATATGGCCTTCCCGGCGTTTTGCCAGCAAATCCTGGCCGATTTTCCTGCCGTCATCATCGAGTAAAAATGAAATCCATTGATCTCGTTTGGAATCCTCCTCAAGCAATTTACTCGATTGAACAAATTTGAGTGCGCCTTTGGTTTTGCCCGGAATCGGTCGAGGATCGAGGGCTGCGTCCGGTTGACGCAGGTCATCGGTTCGAGCTTCCATTTGGGCTTCGGCCCGGTTAACTTGACGAATCAAACCGACCGCTCTTCTCATTACCGTGACTTCGGCTTGGCGGAATCGGTAGATTGACTGCTTCATATCGCCGACTATACAAATGGTAGGATCCCAAGGCCCAGCCGGTGGAGCTGGCTCATCCCGCTCGAGTTTTCTTCGGCCCCAAAGCCGAGCGAGCAATCTAAAATGCTGTGGATTAGTATCTTGATATTCATCGATGATAAAGGCGCGATAGCATCGTCGTAAATCCCGCAAGATGTCGATTCTTCGCATCAGATCGGAATGGACTTTTTCATTTTCTTTACTGGCGGTAATCGCCCGATGCAAATGGCCATCATCCCAAGCATCGCTCATCGAATCTAGTGCGTCGATCACTTTTGTCGGATACCATGACCGACAAACTACGGGGCAACGGGCGAGGAGCAAATCCTCGGCTAAGCGGTGCATATCGTCATGGTCACGAACCCCTTCTTGAGATTTTAATCTGCTCAATATCGATTGGATTCCATCGTGGACGACGAAAAGATCTTCCATCACCTCGAGTTCTAAATCGGTCGTCAATCGCATCTGCGAACTAGGAGGAGTTTGAGGGAGTTCGCGCAAAAGCCGAGGCGGGTGGGCAACTTGACCTGGAACCTCTTCTGGGTCGTCGAATAGTGGATTGAGCAAGAAGGAGGCTTGGCCTAATTTTCTCAATAATAGCCCGCGCGAACAATGTAGCATCTCCCGGATGTTGCCTGCTTGATTTTCAGCGCTAGTAGTAACTATATTTTTGCTGGCTTCGGTCATCGCTTTATTTTCTTTTTTCGACAGGATTCCACTCGGCCAATTCTCACCGTTCGGCGGTTTAGCTCTAAATAGGGATTTGCAATTTAGATCTCCGAGATTTCTAGCGCTAGTAATCGCATGACTAACTAACCAAATCCATTGCAATTTCGACATCATATCGTCGGCTGGAATACTGCATAACCGTTGAACATATCTGAATCTGGTCGAACCAATATCAGCATCAGCACCGCTGACAAAATGACCTCCGCCGTCGAGCCATGCATCGCTCCAACGGCAAATATATTCTCTGAATTCATCGTACCAATCGTCGATAAAGTCCTCGACCGGTCCAATGAATAATGAGTCGAGTAGCTCAACGGTTACGCGATCACCTGAGTTAGAAGATATTCGGCGGTT
>CAUZVL010000019.1:0-10082 GCA_963583355.1 Candidatus Thalassarchaeaceae archaeon | reverse complement strand
GGAACTGGCGGTGGCGCCAATACTTGTGTGACTATTGTCTATGAGTTAGCACCAGGCAGTGAACCATTAGCCGAGAGCCAAGTTACTTGGACAATTATCTGTGACGATGCGGCAGCTACACCTGTAGTCCAAACCGTTTATGGTACATTTAATAGTGCTACAGCAACGCTTGATACAAGAACTGCTGACGGTGTTCAAAATACAGCTGGCGATGGGGTTTTAAACCCTGGAGTTGTCTATATGATCGACTTACAAACCTCTGATGCAGATGTTGCAACAGTGCAAGATTGTGCAGCTACAATCAATGAACAACACACTTTAATCATTTCAGTTGAAGCAGGAGGGTCCACTTATGAGACTCTTAGTTATTCAAGTGTAACCCAAGGGGAGACGGTGGTTTGAATGCAAGATAATAATTTCAATAATGATGAAGGTTCCATTGGTATTGGTGCAATGATTGTATTTATCGCACTAATCTTGGTTGCAGCAGTTGCTTCTGCTGTTATCATCCAAACCGGTGAAAAACTTCAGCAAAACGCTCAGCAGAGTGGCGATGACACCCAAAGAGAAATCAGTGGTAAAATCACAATTAACAGTGCATTCGTAATCGACAATGCAGGTGCAAATTCCGCAATGCGACTCTATATCGAATCCGCACCAGGAAGTGGAGTTCTAGCTGCATCTGATATCGTGTTCCAAATAACTTGTGAAAACGCTGCTGTCTACCAGTTTTTATCATCCACATTTAGCAATGGCGATGCGGTTGCAGATGCTAACGAGGTTTATCTGATGAGTCTGCCAAATAATATAGGTGGAGGAGGAACGGCGATTCTAACCATGGATCCCGGGCAGAACTACATGATTGACATCATAGTCGGAGGAGCAGCTGGAGCAGATTGCGACATCGGCGACCTTGGAGTAAACGGTGCAATGACCCTTTGGATTCACGTTCAAGGTGGCGGCTCGAGCTACGAGACCATTTACATCTCATCTACCGACGTTGGAACACTATTGATCTGATTTTATCTGCCAATTTATCCTTACACATCGTGTTGGGATTAATGGCAGATACGGAGGGTTTGTGATGGCATGGCCATTTGCAAGTAATGATAGACCGCGTGAGGGACAGATGGATCTCTCTGAGGAGCGCCTGAAGATGATGGCAAATGTTGCTATCGAACAGGTGCCGATGCCCGAAGAGGGCACGCTCTCAGAGGAAGACGCCTGGACCATATCACCCGGTCCGACCAGAGCCAAGCTCAACAACGCTGGCTCGATACCTATAGCGGGTGCAGCAGCGGTTGCTGGTGGACCTGGAACCGTCAATGCGACCTTTGACTCATCCGGACTCGAGCGACTGATTTCCAGTCGACTCGACATGGTCGAAGATGTTCTTCGAAAAGTCGAATCTCGCATGACAGAAGTTCCGCAATCTAGCGATACGGGAACCGAAATATCTACTGAATCGGAAGTTGGTGACTCAAAAGTCACCGCTTCTGGCGAAGTGATATCAGGGACTGGTACCAACAGAATGATGGAACAAGACGCAGCCCCATTACTCGAATTATACGAGGCCCAAGCATTGGCATCAAACCCATTCTTGGTCGCTCCGTCTCATTTTGGTGAAACAGGTGACGGCTCGGTCGGTGCGCCGACCATAGCCGCATTGCTCTTGGATCATCTCTCTGGAATGGCCGCGGTCTCCTTTGCCCAAAAGGCGATGGATTCGGGAATGTTAGACGCTGATGAAGGCAAGAATCTTTTATCGATTGTACGGATGGCAGCACCTGGTGCTGCTGAAAGTGCTCTGGAAGACCACTTGCCAAATCGGGAACTTCTGACCTTTTCTGCGCTGGTCTCCAATTGGAGAAAAGCCAGATCGTTAAGAGGTGAAATCTGAAATGGGCTCAGTTGCAGTTGGAGCGATGGTCGTGGGGACCTCGATGCTTGTCGTATTCGCGTTAGCGATGGCGACATTACAAGAATCGGTCAATGATTCCCTCGCCGAACTCGATTCAGCGGCAACTCCCATTCCGGATTTTAAAATTGAAAATGCCAGCAATGTCGAAGGTGCGATAACTGATTTCAACATTTTTGATGGCGGGACTGGATATACAACCGGACAAGTCGAAGTTAATGGCAGCGCAGGAACATTTCTTGCAGATCTAGTAATCACAGGAGGAGTAGTCACAGGATTAAATATTCTTGACCATGGAAGTTCGTATCTCTACTCTACCTCCTACTTCCTTGAGATTGTTGGAACTAATACTGGCATAGACTTGAATATAACGACCCGAACTGGTAATGTTGTTCACTTGAATTTGACCAATGATGGAAGCGTCGATCTCGACACCGACAAAGCTTGGTTGGTTACCGATGGAGTAAATCCATTGAACCTAAGTGATGGCTATCATGGCTATCTCCCGGATACTATCTTCCCCGGTGAAACCTTTCATCTGTATTACTATAATGGCTTACAAGCAACTTCATCGAGATTATCGGTTTCGATAGGTGGCTTTAACGAGGCTTCAACCATTGTCTGAGGTGTTTTCATGGCAGATGGTGGTGCTTCAACGATGGTTATTTTGGTTGCTTCATTGATTGTGAGTGGGATGGCTTCGGTCGTCTTGCTCCAATCATGGGGCGATTTGGCCAAGGTCACCGCCGAGCAAAGCGATGGCAGGTTAGCCGATGCTGAAACCGATGTTGCTATCGCCGGAGATCGTGCAAACGTTCTCTATCAGAATACAGGGACGAATGATAACATGACGATTTATTTCCAAAATAAAGGTTCGAGGATTCTCGATGAATCTTCAGTTTCAATCTTTATCGATGGAATATCCTATACAGGAAGTGCAACCTTGACTTTGTATCCTAATACAGGGTCATGGTCGACCGGATCTATGCTTGAGGCTGTTATCGAAGATGCGGCGTTTTCATATAATTCCGGTGATAGAATAACCGTCACAATAATCGTTCAATCTGAATTGTCCGGTGGTCACTCCGGCTCAGATTCAGATACTGCGGAGGTGAGGTTAGTTGTCTAATATTACAAATTCACCAGAGCCGGTTGAGGATGGATTCCCCTATGAATTGGAGCAGGATTCCCTTGCTAATGCAATGGGTCTGAGAATGCCAAATCGGAGTATTTGGACCCTTCAAGGCGATGTTGGAAGCGGAAAATCACTAGTTAGCCAAAGAATTATTTTTGGCCTGTTGGAAAATGGATCAAAACTTCTTGTAATCACTACTGAATTAACCACAAGAGGCTGGATTGAGCAGATGAATTCTGTTGGTTATGGCATTACAAAATATATTTCAAGTGGCAAATTGATGGTATTTTCTCGTTACGGGGTAATTGCCGATACAAAATCCGATATTGGTTTATTTGATGTCCTCGAATCCGAAGCGGTATCGAAAGCAGACGTAGTAGTAATTGACTCTGCATCATCTTTGATGCCCGAAGATCTCGATGCTGCTGGTAGAGTAGAACTCATACAGCAACTGCGCCGTATCTGTGCAGATTCACGCTCGCTCCTTCTAACCTTGGACCCAGCAGAAATAGATGCGAAACTCCTCCAAGCCATCCGATCAACGAGTGAGGTTTTGCTCGATATGACTTTTGGAATGATTGGTGGAGAGGTAAAACGCAGCATTATTGTCACCAGATTCCTACGCGCTGCAGGCCCGGTACAAGCAAGCGTTGGCTGGCGAGTTGAGCCGTACATGGGCTTTATCGTAGATATTACGGCGGTGAGCTGAGCATGGTTGAGCAAGAACAACGCTTCCAAAAAGGCGACCTCGCTTCAGTGATGGCCGCTTATCCTCACATCGAACGTTGGGTCAAAGATTTTGAGACTCAATATGGGAGTCGTCCAATGTATTATGGTCCATTGGACCGCGGTGCTCGTGCGGTTTCTCCATTAAATCTCATCTATGTTACCAAAGAGCCGATTTTTGTTCACATCTATCGTCCATTGACAGAAACCGGCGAGGAATCAGGCCAGGTTATGTGGTTTGGTCTAGAACCCCAATTAACCGACGAAGAGGAAAACCTTCGTCGTTTATTGATTGAAACTTTACTTCAAGAAGCAACTACTGCTCCATCTTTCACAACAGATAATGAATTCGAAAATATTCTCTCAAGTATGGTCGACCGATATACGATTTTAGATACAGAATTGGTAGGCCCTCGGCGTCAAGGCAAACTGTGGCGCACTCTTGGGATGGATGATAAACGAATAGTTGTCACCAAAGATCAACTCGAACGTTTACGCTATATCGTGGTTCGAGATTTGATTAGAAATGGGCCGCTAGAGACATTGCTATCGGATGAGATGCTCGAAGATATTCACTCCGTTGGCCTCAAGCATATTCATATGGATCACAAGGTATTCGGTATGGTCACATCCAATATCAGATTCCGAGAACGTGATTTATTAGCTCGTTATTTACGAGCGATGAGCGAGAGAATCGGGCGACCGGTTTCGGATAATAAGCCGATTATCGATGGGGCTCTATTGGATGGTTCTCGTATCAATATTATATTCTCTGACGACGTTTCAATGCTTGGACCGTCGTTTACCATTAGAAAATTCGCCGAGGAGACGATATCCATTACTCAATTGATCGCTTGGGGCACTATCTCCTCACAATTAGCAGCATATATTTGGATTTGTCTAGAATACGGTATGTCGGTTTTGGTTTCTGGGGAAACAGCATCTGGAAAAACAACAACCCTTAATGCAATCCTGCCATTTATCGACCACAACGTTAAGATTTACTCAGCAGAGGATACACCTGAGGTAAAGGTTAGACACAAGATTTGGCAACGCCTCGTCACCCGTGAATCCAAAAACGAAGAGAGTAGAGTCGAGATGTTCGACTTGCTCAAAGCAGCATTGCGTTCACGTCCAAGATACATCATCATCGGTGAGATTCGTGGTGTAGAAGGAGCGACAGCATTCCAAGCAATGCAGACCGGTCACCCGGTAATTGCAACTTTCCACGCATCGAGCATCGTAAAAATGATTCAGAGATTTACCGGTGACCCAATTAATGTTCCAATCAGATTTTTCGACAATTTGAATTTCGCAATTTTCCAAGAAGTAGTCGAAGCTCCTGGTGGAGGAATCGCTAGAAGGGTTACCGGAATCGATGAAATTATCGGCTATAACAAGCATAGCGATGGTGTGCTAACCCGTGGAATGTTCGAATGGGACCCAATAAAAGACAAGCATTACTTCAGAGGGATGTTCCAATCTCACCTGCTCGAAAATAAAATTGCCGCCCAGATGGGGTTGGATAATAAGCGCTTTGTTTACGATGAATTAAACAAAAGAGCAGAAGCGATTCAACGAATGGTCGATAGAGATTTGACTCATTTCGACGATGTATTCGACTTGATAGGCGTTTACTATAGCAATGGCTGGGACGCATTCTCTTCAGCGATCGACACTTGGGTTAGCGTTGAAGACAGTTGAATAAAATTCTACCAAAGGAGAGGTGAGCAATAATGAAACGTATGGCGATATGGGAAATCGCCTTGCGCAGGTTGGAAATGCCCTTAGGGAAATTTGCTATAGTCTTTATTCTCCCGGCATTTTTGGCCGGATTATTGACAGCAGGATTGATGATTTGGATTACAGGTGGAACTTCTGAAGGAGGCTTATTTGCCGGTGCTTCTGGCTATTTATTGGTTTTGTTATTACCATTTCTAACTACGATTGCAGCGGCTTATTTCCCGGTGCTCGAGGTTAATCGCTCAGCACTTGAAATAGAGAAGGAGATGCACATGTTCATTACCAGAATGGGGATTTTATCTTTGGGCGAAATCGGTGCGAGCACAATTTTTGATATTTTACGACAGATGAAAGACTACGGTGAATTGGCCCAAGAGGTCAAACGCATCGAAACTTTGGTTGAAAAATGGCATACCTCCTTACCCGAAGCAGCCCGAATCGTCGGCCAACAATCTCCATCGCCTCTATGGGCCGACTTCCTCGACCGCATGGCTTTCTCAATCGAAGCCGGCCAACCGATCGATGAGTATATGCGGTCGGAACAAGAGAATGTTGCCGAACAATATAACACGATTTACGACACTCGTCTCGAGAAGGTAGATTCGATGAAAGAGGTCTATGTGTCGTTGGTATCTGCTGGATTATTTGGATTGGTTATTGCGGGTATCCACATGGTTCTATTCGAAGTTGGCAATAATAGCGATACCCCTATTATGATCGCTAGTCGAATTCGTTGGTTATTATTATCTGGCTTTATGTTCATAGTGGTCCAGATTGGCGGATTGATTGCCTTTAGGTCAGCAATTCCAGAAGACCAAACATTTGCCCGGGATGAATTCATCACCCCATTCAGGATTTTATTCAAACAAACTTGGCTAGGCTCAGGAGCAGTAACCGCTATTTTGCTTCTCGCCACAATTTGGGTGGTGGTGCTTAATTGGGCTGGCTTGGCTACATCATGGGATAAATATGGGCTCATTTTGATCGCGGTGCCATTAACGCCTCTGCTTATTCCAGCGACACTTGCCCGCAGAGAAGAGGATAAAGTTCTGCGCAAAGATGAATCCTATCCCGATTTTATTCGCGCACTTGGTGGTACCGCACAAGCGAGGTCAGCAGAACCGAGTGCGACCATCAAAGCCCTCCGAGGGATTGATTTTGGAACCTTAGATGAATCGATAGATCGACTTGAGCGGCGATTATCGACTCGAATCGATAGTGAGAGATCTTGGGATTATTTCGCAGCTGACACCAATTCATCTGTAATTTCACGTTTTAATCGGATATATATCGAAGGGTCCCAATCTTCAGGACAACCCGCAGCAACCGCCGATATGGTCTCAAAATCGGTTACAAATATTCTCTCACTTCGCCGTAGGCGGGGATTATCGGCTTCGATGATGAACGGGGTCTCGCTGGGATTGTTGATTGCAACTGTGGTTTCACTCAACGTGACGATATCCATCGTATTACAATTGGGAGAAACGATTGCCGGGGTGGCGACAGGGTTGGCAGAATCGACCGACATAACTTTGATTACTCAATCTGCAGGTGGATTTGCCTTACCTGTAATGGAAAACCCGGGTGCGGTCGAAGAAAATATAATTATTTTCAAAATAATAGTTTCGATATTGATTTTGGTCCAAGTATTTGCGGTTTCATTCATCGCGACCAGATTGAGGGGCGGTGGATTTACTAGTGCACTCGGCCAAATCATCAAATTATTATGGATTGCAGCCATCTCTAGCCTAGTGAGTTCTTTCATCCTAGATGGAGCATCCTCTATGTTCACAACTTGAGTTACTTTACTTCGCCCGCAATTGCCTTCTTGGTTGCAGCCCAAGAACAAATTGGGCATTTGCTCAGCATATGATTGCGAGCAGGACAATGTTCTCGGCCAAAGAAGATAATTTGTAAATGGAGCCTATTCCATAATTCACGTGGAAATACCGCCTTGAGGTCAGCCTCAGTTTTCACCACATTTGAACCGTTTGAAAGGCCCCAGCGCCCGGCGAGGCGATGGATATGAGTATCTACTGGAAAGGCGGGGACGCCAAAGGCTTGAGCCATCACTACCGATGCGGTTTTGTGGCCTACACCTGGCAGTGCTTCTAATTCTGTAAAACTTCGAGGAACCTGCCCTCGATTATTTGCGAGCAACATTTTGGAGAGATTGTGGATATTTTTGGCCTTGGTTGGTGCAAGCCCGATCTCTCGAATCATATCCTTTATTTCATCGATTCCGATTTTAGACATTTCTTCTGCATCAGGTCCTTTTGCAAATAATTGCGGGGTGACTTGGTTGACCTTTTTATCGGTGGTTTGTGCGCTCATCAAAACAGCTACCAATAATTGGAAATCGTTTTGGTGATCTAATGGAATGGGTGTTTCAGGATGGAGCTTGTCGAGAATCTCAATGATTTTTATGGCTTTTTGAGCACGGTTCATCGGCGATCACACAACCATTTCCACGCCATATTCTGCACCGGACTTCCAAGCCCATATCCCGCCTAGAATCATTCCGCCAAGCGGTACAATATTGCAAAAAAAGATGACTGAAACAGAATAATTATCCGCACTTGAGCCGGTGGCTAACCAACCGAGATAGCCACTTATAGTCGCTGGGAAAAAGCATAACGTGCCGATTATAAGCGAACGTAAAAACCTCATCACTCCACCCCGAGCAGGCGCTGGTTCATCTGTTCTGCGCTCAAAGAATTTAGCACATCTTCCTTTTCAAGCCAGCCTTTTCGAGCGATCATCACTCCATAATCGATATCGCCCAACCCCTTGATAGAATGAGCATCCGGATTTATTACCACCGGGACACCCAATTCTTTTGCCCGCTTACACAGTCGCCAATCCAAATCCAACCGATAGGGTGAGGCATTGAGTTCAACCGCTTTGAGTTCACCGTCGGCATTGAATTCAGCCATGTGTTCGAGCACACGATGAAGGTCGACTTCGTAGCCATCCCTGCCTTGGAGAATTCGACCGGTAGGGTGGCCTAATACCGTGGTCGCACTATGGTCCAAACATTTGAGTAAATCTTCGGTATTTTGTGATTCATCGCGGCTTCGCCAGCGTCCCATCGCATGGACCGAAGCGACCACGTAATCTATTTTGGAGAGAACATCGTCAGGATGGTCAAGTTTTCCATCTTCTAGAATATCGGATTCAACCCCCGAAAATAATTTAAAATCAACATTTTGTTCGGCCCATTTATCATTATAACTCTGCATCTTTTTGTGCTGAGATAATAAATCTTCAGCACTAGCACCGTTTGCGACTATTAGAGTTGGTGAATGGTCTGCAATTCCTAGCCATGACCAACCCATCCTTTGAGCCGCATCAGCCATTTGCTCAAGACTCGCCTCGCCATCCGATAGGGTAGTATGATTGTGAAGACTTCCGCGTATATCGCTTAAATTAAGGAGATTAGGAAGTGAGTCATTTATTGCAGCCTCAATTTCGCCCATATCTTCTCTCAACTCTGGCACGACGAAATCCAAGCCTAAATGATGGTAAATATCCGCTTCATCAATTGCCGGTAAAGAACTCGTAGCCGCTTCTAAGCCGGTTAATTCGGTCTCTGGCATCAAGCCGAATTCATTGAGTTTTAGACCTTTTTCTTGGGCGATTTTGCGCAGTCTAATATTGTGTTCTTTTGACCCGGTGAAATAAGCTAAAGTGAATGCAAATACCGATGGTGGTACTAGTCTAACTTGTACATCAATCGTACCGCCAGACTCCAGTTGCTCGTAATCTTGGCCGCCGATCGCATCCAATACATTGGCATCGAGATGGCCGAGTGAGAATCCTTCCTCGAAAATCGAAGTATCGAGAATAACCGATACTTTCGATCCTCCTGCTCCTTTGACATCGGCGATTCCAGGCAGGGATAGGATTTTCTGACTTACCGATTCTATATCCATAAGATCGACTGCAGCGACTATATCGAGGTCGCCGATGGTTTCTCGCCTCCGCCTTGCAGAACCCGCTAGTTGTGCTTTATGAACTCCAGAAATCCCACTTATCATACCCAGGAATGTTTGGCCATATCTCAAACCGATGTCCAAACGGCGCCGAGCGCTAAATCTAGCGAGCAGGTCGATGCCGTCGAGAATTCGTTGCTGGCTTTTTGGCCCGAATCCGTTGAGAGGTGCTATTTCATTTTTCACACCAACCTCTTGGAGGTCAGCAACCGTCATCACTCCTAATTCATCTGACAAAAATTTAATTTTCTTTGGCCCAACCCCCGGTATACCGAGCATTTCAATCAAACCGGGTGGTGTTTTTTCATGCAAGTCGACCCAATCCTCGGGCCATCTCCCCTCGCCTACGGCTTGGGTTATCGCCGAACCGAGTCCTTTTCCTATACCCTTGAGTTCGAATAGTTCACCACTCGCAACCAATTCCCCTAAATCTTGGGATATGGAGCCGATTAGACGACTGCCGTTTTGGTAAGAGCGGGTGCGAAACATATTAGCTCCGCTCAATTCCAAAAGAATCGCCATCTGGTGCAGGGCGGTACTAACTTGGTTTCGGCTGAAGTATGGC
>CAUZVL010000018.1:0-10618 GCA_963583355.1 Candidatus Thalassarchaeaceae archaeon | reverse complement strand
GCCAGCAATTAAAACTGCTCGGTCGACTATTCGCGGCATATCGAAATTATCGATATTATATCCGGTGATGATATCCGGGTCACTGCTTCGAACCAAATCGGTTAGGGCGAGTAAAATTTCCTCTTCCTCACCGACAAAGGTGTGGTAAGTCCTCGATTCATCAGCCATATCTTCGATGACTACCGCCGCACAAAGGATTGTATTGTGGGCGATACTGGTTTCTAGGTCGAATGAAAATACCTTGAAGGGAGTAGGGAATGGATCGCAATGTTGGACATCGCTCATCTCGATTTTTATACAGAGGTCTACCGGGTGGTCGGTATGGCAAATCTCACCATTTACAGTAATGTGCATGCCAAAATCCCCATCTAAAAAAAATCGATTTACATAAGGGATATCGCCTGATAAGATAGTCCATTCCCCTGCCAAGTCTTGGCGGATTTTAGGGACCATAAATGGTTGTTTAACATAAACTTTCCAAACCGGTTTTAGACCTAAATCTGTTAATTTCATCTCTGGCCCGACCACTTTTTCTATCTCCTCAAAGTCGAGTAGCGAATCGGTTGAGACCTCTCTTTGGTCGCTCCAACGTCCGGCTGGGGTGACTTCAAACCAAGGCGCCATGCCCTCAATCATCAACAAAACCGATTCGCCAGTCCTCGCCCGAGCCCAGAATTCGAGCATGGTTGAATCTTGAAGTGAAACATAGCGGCCGGTGATGATACCTACATCGCCCGACCAGTCCATATACTCGGCTAACAACCTGTAGGCCAACTACTTGTCGAATCCTAACATTGAGTGGGAACGCACAGAATCCTTGAATACAGGCGGGCTCTGGTCTTGACTCATGAGCACTCCTGTTATCGATTGGGACAGTTTAACTTTCTCGCTGACCGAAACCGATAGGATGTATATCTCCAAGACTGGAATCAAGGCGCTTTGGCAGCCTGGAGAGATGGTACCTTACGGCAATATTTCGATATCCCCTGCTGCGGGTGTCCTCAATTATGGCCAAGGCTTGTTTGAAGGGATGAAGGCTTACAGGACCGAAGCGGATAGAGTAGTGTTGTTCAGACCCGAAGAAAACGCTCGCCGTATGCAGCGCGGTGCAGACCGTCTGAAAATGCCGCCAGTCCCTGAATCTATTTTTATCGACGCGATAGAGCAAGTTGTCCAAGAAAACTCCCGTTGGATCCCCCCAATGGGCAAGGGAGCACTATATATCCGCCCACTTCTCAACGGCAGCGGCCCAATTTTAGGGGTTGCACCTGCACCTGAGTATACCTTCATGGTTTATTGTACTCCGGTCGGACCTTATTTCAAGGGCGGAATGAAGTGTATCGACCTCTTGATTAGCGACGAACATCATCGAGCCGCACCCGGCGGTTCTGGTGGTGTTAAGGCGATTGGAAATTACGCTCCAGGGATGATGCCATCCTTCAAGGCAAAAGACCGAGGCTTTGCAGAGGTAATTTACCTCGATGCTGAGGAGCACGCATATATCGAAGAGGTCGGGGCAGCAAATTTCTTCTGTCTAAAAGATGGAGTTCTATACACCCCGGCATTGACTGGGACAATTCTGCCAGGAATCACTCGAGATTCGATTATCCAATTAGCCCGCCACATGGGTTATGAAGTTGTAGAGACAAAGGTGAGTCACGAATTGGCAATGAGCTCTGAAGAAGCGTTCTGTTGTGGGACCGCTGCTGTTATCAGCCCAATAGGCAGCATCACTCTTGGAGAATTTTGTGCAAAGTATAGTGATGAACCAGGGCCACTAACCCAGAAATTATACGATTCGTTGACCAATATTCAGAACGAGATTGAAGAGGATCTCTTCGGCTGGGTTCATGCGGTTCCGAATCTCTGATTCAACGGCGCCTACTCTTTTGACTACGCTGAGCCTTCGCTTGAGCGGCTCTTGCTTTATTGCCACTCTTGCGTTGAGCACGACCTCTACGGTCTCCGGTTTGGGGGCCGCGACTTTCTGCTTCTTTCTCATCAGCGCGTTGATCTTTTTGCATTTGACGCCATTGACCACCGATCATTTGTAAGATTTCTTCTTTTGTCGAAGCGTCAACCGAATCGGCCGCTCCTTTTTTTGAAACCCATAGCCGCCCTTCTTTCGCATGAGGTCGGGTTGGGTGAGAGGTTCTTTCCTCACGTTTTATCTTACGAAGACCAAGTGCTCGAGAAGCGATGAATAGTCCTTCTAAGTCGGGTTTTAGAACCGAAGAATCACGGGGTACACGACGGCCACTACGCCGAGAGATCTTTGCATCAAAGTAACCCGGCCAGACTGCGATTCGGTCTGGATTATGGTCCATGATTACCCCTCAGCGGGTGGTCTGCTTTGAAGTCGTTGCTTCAAAGAAGAACGCCATTGATAACACCATCGTGTCCGGGCCGAGATGTGATCCTAGCCTGTCCTTTGTCGGTATCGACAACTGCGCCCTTGGTCAAAATGTTACGACGAATGTAATTTGGATTCGCTTCGTTTTGAACAACATTGGTGATGGTTGCGTTGACGGTCTTGCCATCTTTGGAGTTAACCGAGCAGCGGTTATCGGACAATACACGAACGAGGGTGTTTCCACCAGTTGTCGAGTAGATCTTCCTCTTTGGTTCACCGATTAAAGCGAATTGCTTCTCAGAGGAGATTTCGGTACTACGCTTACTGCGCGCTTGAACGCGGCGTCCACCTGTAGGTTTGCGACGAGATATTCCATGCCATTGTGCCATCTTAGATGTCTCCAGCGATTTGGGCGACCAGCCGTCCATATTTGAAGGGCGCGCCTTAGATACAGTCGGCAGAATGGCTGCTCAGAACCATATTTCCTTTTAGCAATCTAGCTTTAATTAAATCTCCTCGGTTTAATGGTCCAACCCCTGAAGGGGTTCCAGTAAACAGAATGTCACCGGCTTGAAGTGGCGCCCACTCCTTCAATTTGTCAAGTAATTCCTCTATCGACCAAGACATTTGGGCAAGCGTGGCGCGCTGGATTAATACCCCATTAATCTCAAGAGTATATTCTACATTTTTAGAAAAATCTACCCAGTCGCCAATCACTGAAGCACCGGCGAAGGATTTTGCTGCCGCCCAAGGCAAACCACCGGCTTTGAGGCGGTCTTGAGTACTTCGTTTGGTTAAATCCAAACCGACCGCCATAGCATCGGGTTTAAGATCGGGCCCGATTCTTATTACTAGTTCCAATTCATGGTGGACATCGCCATTATGACACTCTATGCGAGAAAAAGCACATACTGATGAGGATGATTTTAGGAAAAATACTGGCTCTTGGGGGGTTGAATTACCCAATTCGGCCGCATGTTTTGGAAAGGTTCGTATCGCGCACCAAACGTCCATGACAATTGCCAGCACAACCTACTTCATCAATACGAAGGGTCATGAGTATCAAGCGATTCGAGCGGTTCATGGCAAAGGATTGGCAGATTAAAAAACGCCGACCGGTTAGGCGTAAAAACATCGCTCCTCTACTCAAAGAACTCGAGACGTGCTTGGGAATAGACCTTGCCGTCGATGGAGCATTTCTTGAGATGGCGAATTATGGACCTTGGAAAATGGTTTTAGTCGACCGGGTTGCTCTTGCGGTTGAACTGAATGATTCGGACGGAAATAGAGTCGTATTCCTCACTTTAAGGGGCTTTCTTTCATACCCTTGTGAACAACGCTATGTCGATATCGATCACGGCGCGATTCCATTCTTGATGAATGGCGCCGATTGTATGGCCGCGGGTATCCACGGCGCTGATGAAAACATCGCAGAAGGAGACTTGGTGTGGGTGCGCGATAAAGACCACAAGAGACCAATTGCCATCGGCTGGGCCGTGAAAGATGGGTCTTCCCTCGTCAATGATACCAAAGGTAAGGGTCTGAAGAATATACATTGGGTGGGAGATGAACTATGGGAGATGGAACTTTGAGGCCGGCAATAATAATGACTTTGATTTTGATTATTCTTCCATTAGCGAGTGCTAAACCGGAGGGGGGAGTAAATGTTGACCCTGCTCTTGAGGATACTATTTTTTCCAATATAAACCATACGGAAGTTACCCACGACCTTGACATATGGAATATTTCTCTAACCTTAAATCCAGAGGCTTTTGCCAATAATACCACATTCACTTTGACCGCACAGATCTGTACTAACGATGGGGTTTGTTTGCCACCGGAGAGTAGGCCGTTGAATACAAGCGATAACCGTTCATTCTTGGCAAATATGACTACTATCGAGGACCATACCTATGTGAATTGGCGGGTGAAAGCCAATTATACCGACGATAATAATTCCAAGGAATTATTCCCTCCATCTGGATTTTACAAAACCTGGTCCGATTGTTGGTTTTACGAAGACGCATGGGGCGGTGACGGCTGCGAACCGATTCTAGTTACGATTGAAAAAGGTGATTCATTGCCCGCCATTTCGGCTTTATTCACACTTGGTATGATTTCGGCCGCAGCGATTATTCGGCGTCAATAAATTCGACTAAGCGCTCGATAAAGCGGCGCTGGTCAGGACCCCAAGCACAGATGATGACCTCTACTTTGGTCGAATCCAATTTGCCGTTCAAGAAACCTCTTCTGCTTAGGTCAGAGGCAACCAATGGTAGATGGTTCGCGACCAACTTTACCATTACTCCATCTGCCATAATTTTCAAATCGAACTGGGAATTTGAAATCTTTTCAATGTGATCGAGAATTTCTTCTGGTGATTCACCGCCTCCGTAAGCACTAAGAAAACCGAGATCAGCCTCATTTTGTTCTATAAGGTCATCGAGACTTCTTCCACTCATATCATTACCATCCTCAATTCGATTGATATAGATTCCAACCGATAACTTGGCCGCTGGTAGCATCCATCGCAAGGGTGAATGTATTTGACCAACCCTCTGATTCCCAACCACGAGATAAATCAAATGTTGTCGCGCCGGTATCACCGGTTTTGAACCGGTCTATCCAATCCGAATAATCACCATTTGGAGTTACTATCAAATGACCAATTCTAGTTTCGGGCTGATATTGTCCTGCGCTGGTGAAAAAGCCATCACTACCCGAAAGAGCAGGGTATCTGGCCTTATCGCTAAGGTCTGCTTCCAGCATTGTTATGTTGAGAGCAGATGGAATGTCGTTTCTATTATGGGCGCCGTTTTTATTATGGCTACCATGAGCAATATATGTGCAATTTTCCGCACTCGGGGCCCCTGAAATTTCAAGTTCTACCCAGCCTGAGTTAGGGTCGGCATTCACCCATGAAATATTCCAAGTTGTTTTGCTAGAACTTCGATTATCTACCGCTCGCCAAATATAGCCATCATCATCTAATGCTGCCCTTGCTGCTACCGCTTGTGAAAGGAAAGGAATACACGACGCTGCTGCCTCTAAAGGATGTTCTCGCAACGTTGATTGGTCCGGCAAATGTATTTCATCATCACCCCAATCTTGCAATTGTTTTGAGGTCGGTGTGTGTTGGCCGGCGCTGGGCAAGGAATCATATCCTACGCCCATATCAAGAAGCTTGCTTCCTCTTTTTAGATCGTGTTTGAAAATATCTAATTTAAGGGTAAGAGTGCCTTCTGGAAGGATCATATCCCCTAGAATTTGGGTTGCGGCGCCGCACGAGGAACGGTCGCCTTCTTTACCGGTAATTTTTACATCGACATTTTGAGCGATCGCCCATGGGGAATCTTCAACAGCCCACAGTGTAATCCTTGCATGGCCTAAACAATTGTCGCGAATCTCTTTGTGTTCTAATGCAATTTTCCAAGCCGGTTCATCGCCAGCCATATCAGGTCCAATCACTCGCCATTCCCAGCCCATCGATGTGCCGGTGACTCCGGTTTCGATGAGCGAGGTCCCGACGACCTCTCTGACCTCAACCGGTGAAAAAACCATCATTACCCCCGGTGCTGCATTTTCAAGTGAACCCAATAATCCGCCCACTCCAAAAGACATGGTTGAGCCTTGATAATTATCGTTTCTGACATTGAGGCTCCAATCGGCTTTTGTAGCAATTATTTCTTGTTCGGAAATTTCGGTCCAGGAAGTGGTTTCCAGGCTCATTTGGCCATCCGCTCCCTCTGCGAAAGCACTGCAATCGGTTAAGGTATTCGAGAGATGTTTTGAAATAGTCATTTTATCAAAATCATGGATAAGAGTTTTTTCTACGGACAACCAGTCTAATCCAAGAGAACCTTTAGCCCTTACCGCCCCGAGTAAGTCATTATCGAATTCGGAATTCAACTGGTCTTGCCCCCCCTTTGTAATCGATGCTGCCCCCTCGCCCTCAAATTGTAAATGTACGCGGCAAACATCTTCTTCGGAATCGAGATTATCTAAGACCAAATCGATGAATCCTTCGGTTACATCGAGATCGCCGTTCAAAATACTATAGCCAATCGAGTCGCCATAACGCAAATCATCTGCGGTGAATGGTTCTAGTTGATTGCTAACGTACCAATACCAGCCCCCAGTAGCTAGCAATAAGGCGATTAGCACAGCTGCTACTTTTGGTTGTTTAATTTGATCTATCAAGGTTTTAGGACTTGAGATTGCTGCAATCTTGTGAAGTGGTTCTTCCTCGATAAGGTCTGCTTCAATAAATTCTGCAACCAAAACCTGTTCTTCAATCTCCTTTACCTCTTCTTTCTGTTTTGCTTCGGGAAGAGGTACATTATCGAAATCATCGTCCATTGAAAGTGATTCTTCATTGAGAAATCCATCGAGACGAGCGATGATTTCGGCCTTTTTACCAGCCGTTGACAACCCGTGCTCTTTACACATGACCTTGAGTTGGACCACGGTATTTGAGGACAGTTCGTCAATCAAAATCTCACCCTTCATTATTGACGGGCCATTCACCCTCTTTCAAGGATGGGGATAAATGCGACCCTGATGACGGGGTTTTCTATTGCTATGCTTCGTACGGAACATATTGGCCGCCTTCTACAACGTAAACCGTCTGGTCATAAGTTCCATCAGAGAATATTCTGAAATAATATCCTTCGCCTTGATCTTCGTACACATCCAACTCCTGTGCAACTTCCTCAGTAGGTTCGGCCTGCGGTGGCCCGCTCGGACCTGCTGGTTCACTTGGCGGCCCGCTCGGACCTGCTGGTTCACTTGGCGGCCCGCTCGGACCTGCTGGTACACTTGGCGGACCATTAGGCCCAGTAGCAAGTCGGGCTGAACTGGTTTCTGCGAGAACCCTTTCCTCGGCCGTAATTTCTTTAGAGGGTGCGGTTAGATTCTTGACAAACTTTCCATGCTTTTGGGCACCAATGAAAGCAAATAAAGAAAGTCCGAGGCATAGTGCGCCAATACTACCTGCGATAAATTGGTTCGGATAAGTGGAAACATCAACTGTTACATCGTACCCTGAGGTGTGGTCTGAATCGATAAAAACCTCGACGCAATATAATCCAGGGTCTATCTTGAATGTGTGTTGGTAACTTTGTCCAACCGCGACATCTTCAATTGTCCATATTTGATTTGCATGGCTCTCATAACCGGTTCGGGCATCGTTTTGTCCAATCGCCACTTCTGGGACCACGCAATTATTGGCTTTAATTATCGTAACTTCAATACTCTCGGTATCGGCTGGAACATTGGCAATATCGATCGAAACTACAACCGGGACATCTGTGTAATCTTCGCCCGGTATGACAACACCCCAAATGTAGCCAGTTGGGTAATCTGCAACAAAAGAATCCATTTCGATTTCGTGAGAGAAGGGGAACATTGCGAAAGCAAACATCAAGCCTGCTATCCCAAGGTACATGAAAACATTCCATCGAGATTTGCGAAGGATTGCAAGGCGTTTTTCGATGGTGATTTCGACAGGGCCATCTTCGTCCTCATCGACGGCTTCTCCTGTACCTATTTGCTCGCCCATGACATGGCCATCCCCGCTTATGTCTTGAATTGAACTATTGTAGATAAGCCCAAAGGTCTCAAGAAGGGTGGGGGCGCGCCCAAATTTATGGCGACAAGGTTGGCTGTCCTCTCGCGTGGTCCGCGCTTGTACAGCACTCGCCGGTTGGTCGAAGAAGCAAGAGTGCGCGGCATCGATGTCGAGGTTCTCGACCCGATGCAATTTTCACTTTTCGTTGCAGACCAAGATATAGGAATATTACATAAAGGAATGCAATTTAATTTCGAAGCGGTTATTCCTCGAATTGGCCATTCGATTACCAAACATGGGGTTTCGGTGCTTCGTCACCTCGAACAGATGGAGGTTTGGACCGCTAATTCGAGCCAAGGAATCCTTCAATCGCGTGATAAATTACACGCTGGCCAAATCTTAGCTCGAAACAAGATTCCAACCCCTGCAACCGCTTATGTCCGCGACATAAAAGATATCGAACGCGCCATTGAAGCGGTCGGTGGACTACCTGCGGTAGTGAAAGTCACCCAAGGGACCCAAGGACATGGAGTATTTTTACGCCATACGATTCATGAAACCAAAAACCTGGTCCAAGGATTATTGATGACTGGAAAGGCGGTTTTGATTCAAGAATACATCGCCGAAAGCCATGGCAAAGACGTCAGAGCATTTGTCGTCGGTGACAAGGTGGTTGCAAGTATGAGGCGAAAGGCAAGAGGGCGGGAATTTCGTTCAAATTTCCACTTAAATGGAACGGTTGAAAATATCGACTTATCGCCGGAATACGCTGAAGTTGCTTGTCGCGCTGCTCGGGTTTTAGGTCTGAATGTCGCAGGAGTAGATTTGCTCGAAGGCAATGATGGACCATTGGTTCTCGAAGTTAACTCCTCGCCTGGGCTTGAAGGTATCGAGAAGGCGAGTGGAGTGAATGTAGCGGGGGAGATCATCGATTATATCCTCGGTGAATCCGATTTTTCACAAATAAATGTCGACCAGTTATTGCGTACTGTACCCGGCCAAGGAGTCCTATCGATTCACTTGAGAAATCATACTCAATTCATTGGAAAGCCGATCTCTAGTTTATTCAAGGACGGGGTGCCGGTTTTCGCTTTATCTCGGGCTGGTGATTTGATATGGAATCCAGAGCCAGAATTGCAATTACGATTCCCAGATACGTTGATTTGCTATGGCGATCTATCTCAATTGCGCTCCAATCTGAAAAAGGCGCTAAAATTGCCAGTGGTCGAGCAAGAAAGTCCTCAAGTCGAGTCTTAAACTCTCGCTTTCGGGCGCTATCTTCATTAGCACGGTGCCTCAAATGACCATTTGTCCTCAGGGACATGGGATGCACGGCTCGCTCACGCGGGTTTAGGCGGTGACGCTGATGAGAAGAGGGACCTATCAGGCAAAGCAAAGCGCTATTCAGCGTCGCTTATACAACGATGGCCCTGAGCTTCCTCCACGATTGGTTCATCGGGCTCATCTGCCTTGGTTAAGCACTTACCGAACTCAGATGGCAAGCGAGTCCAAGTCGGTCAACACTCAAAAGTCCTATATCATTTCATTACGATTATTCATCGAAACCCCGCTTCCTGATGAAGCGGTTTTGAATGAATTAGAATTCGAAAAAATGACGGTTGAAGAATTATTAGACCGAGTAGAACCCTTCAATGGCCGCTTGGACATGTGGGTTCAATCATTAGGAGAAAAATCGGCTTCGACCATAAAAGCGAGGTATGCGGCTGCAAACCATTTGATAAATTGGCTCGGCCAAAAGTGGCCAGAGCATCTTACCCGCCCCCGCAGCGGGAAAAGATTGCCTCGCACCCTCACTAAGAGGGAGCTTTCGTTGGTTGGAGAGGTTGCGCTACAAAGCGAGGACCCGGTGGCAAATCTAGTGGTAACAATTTTGCTAGAGACCGGGATGAGGGTTAGTGAATTGTGTTCACTAAAATTGCCGGATATAGACTTGAACGATCGTTCTGCGATGGTCGTTGGCGGAAAGGGTGACAAAGATCGACTCATTTTGTTCACCGAAGAAACCGTTAAAAGAATCCAAGAATGGTTGCCTTTACGAGATTTGAGAAACCCGGAAAATGATCAATTATTGGTCACGACCAAAGGTACAAACTTACAGACAAGAACGGTTCAACGAATGATGAATCGGCTTGCCGATGATGCTGGTATTCCGCGTAGTAGGGTCACTCCGCATGTATTGCGTCATAATTTTGCAACAGGGCTTCTCGAGAGAGGTGCAGATTTAGTCACGATTCAAAGATTGCTTGGTCATGCGAGTATTGCAACGACTAGAGTCTATTTAGAAATAAGTGACCAGACCTTAAGAGAGGTTTACAAGCGAGCCCAAAGTTCTCTATTTTCTGAAAACGAATGAACTATTCTAACGCTTTTCATTAATACGTTTTAGCATCTCTTTTAGTGAAGGCACCTTTAGATCTAAGCCGGTTCTGCCGGTATCGGCAGATTTAGGCTGTGATTTGGCCTTTGCTGGATTCTTCTTTTTGGGTGCAGCCTTCTTCTTTGGTGCAGCCTTCTTCTTTGGTGCAGCCTTCTTCTTTGGTGCAGCCTTCTTCTTTGGTGCAGCCTTCTTTTTGGGTGCAGCCTTCTTTTTGGGTGCAGCCTTCTTTTTGGGTGCAGCCTTCTTTTTGGGTGCAGCCTTCTTCGTAGGTTTGATTATTGCAATTGCTGCTGCTGTT
>CAUZVL010000017.1:0-10912 GCA_963583355.1 Candidatus Thalassarchaeaceae archaeon | reverse complement strand
AGATATTTCTGCGGTTAATTGAGTACCGTGCAATCTTGTTCGGTGATTTGCGCAAAGCCAAGGTGCCATTCCGAGATGATCTATATGAGAATGGGTGATAACCGCATCTTTTACCATAGGAGCTTCATGGGGATATCTTGGAGGATTGGTGGGTGCTAAACCGTAATCTAATAACATTCGAGTTCCTTTTGTATCTTCAAACATACATCCAACATTACCTACTTCATCACCACCTCCAAGGTAATGATATCTCATTCCTTTTTCAGGAGGGTTTTCCGGATAACTCGAAGTTCGACCTGGAGAATAGATTACCATAGATATCGCTCCTCATCATCCGGTGATGAAGATACCGCACCCCTGTATTTCCATTGGAACGATTTTCTAAGTGATTCAATTTAATGAGATGGTGGTTAAGGTTAAGGACTATACGCGATACACATCAATGGGGCTTACTTCGTCTTTGTCATGATCACATCATTGCTTTCTTCATGACAACCCTTCAATATTACCGCAATGGAAATAGGGGGGTCAGAGGACGTATAACGAATTTTTTAAAATTATCAAGAATAATATTTCCTTTGCAATTAAAATATAATTTCAATCAATCTTTTTTATTTTTTCCAAAAGAAATCGAAGCGGAGGTTCAATGAACACCCGGCTCTACCATTTACAATATGGCGCAAGATTTCCAATCCACTTTTATTGTGGATGAAAAATTGTGCTATGGCTGTGGTGCTTGTATTGCTCTATGTCCAACAAACGCTTTAGAATTAACTGGAAGGTTAGCAATCGTCACCCAAGACGATTGTACAAAATGTAATCATTGTATTCCAGCTTGTCCAGTTTTCGCTCTTTCAATAATTGGTGAAAACCGATGATAAATATTGCTGGAGCAGGATTAACAGGAATGAGTTGTGCTCTAAATCTTTTAAAATCTGGCCATAATATAATTATTTATGAATCGAGACAAGAGATTGGTAATCCAGTTCGATCTCCAGGATTTATCAATAATATCAATATTGATTTTATTGATGTGTCTTGTGCAAAACAATCTAAATTAGGTTGGGGATTTAGAAGAGAATGGTATGAGAAAGCATTTGCAGAATTAATTTTATCAAAAGGTGGAGAAATTATTCTGAAAACCGAAGCCCCAATCGATTCAATAGATTGTACCGGTGAAAAGACCACTAGCTCTGGTTGGCCATCTTCTAACAATAAAAAAACCTCTTTAATATCATGGAATGGAGGTATTGTTATTGAATCAGATCTTCCAAAAGACATTATTAAAAACTCTAAATCTTCAACCCATATCTGTTTTCAAAGAGGTGACGGTTTAGTAGAATACTGGACTACAAATAAATTACCAACTCCATCAAAGGGTTGGTTAGAAATTATCCAGGGAGAACATCCTGAAGATGTAGATCTCATCGGTGCAGATCATGCCATCGCTAAAGGTATATCAATAGCACAAGACTTCCTTTCAAATAAGGGGGGAAAATTCTAATGTTAGGGGAGAAGTCATTATTGGATTACGTTCTTTCTACAAATGATGGTTGCCGTCATATCACATTGATAGATCCCGGTAAACAAAACCCACAAGTTGCAACAACCAGAGCGATTGCTGCAATAGAATCAGGGTCAAAAATGATTTTTGTCGGTGGCTCGACAGAGACTCCAGACGAAGTGGTTCACTCAACTTGTAAAATGATTCAAGAAGCGCTCGAATTACGATGTTTTGCTTCAAGTCAAGATCCAAGTTCAGACGAATCTACTTGGGAAATTCCAGTTGTATTATTTCCAGGTGGAGCTCATGCATTATCTCCAGCAGCAGATGGAATTACATTCATGATGTTAATGAATTCAAGGATTAGGAGATTTTTAATCGATGAACAATTACGCGGTGCTCCATATTTACATAAATTTTCAATAGAGCCTTTACCGACAGGATACCTCGTATTCGCACCCGGTGGGAAGGTTGGTGAAGTTGGTGAAGTTGATTTAATTAATTCAGATCAAATAGAATTGGTCAATTCTTATGCTCGAACAGCACAGATGTTTGGATTTAAAATATTATATTTAGAAGCGGGAAGTGGAGCCAATACTCAAGTAAACCCAGAATGTATCAAATCAGCAAAATTAGTAGAAAATTTATGTTTGATAGTTGGGGGAGGAATTCGAACAGGCAAACAAGCAGCTAAAGCCGCTAAAGCAGGCGCTAACTGGATAGTTACCGGTACTCTAACTGAAGATGCCGACTCGATCGAACAACTCAAACAAAGAATTGAAGAAATCGTTGCAGCGATTTAATCCTCTTCTTCGAATAAAACCGGGTCACCAGTTCCACCAGGGGAAGTTGGGCGTTTTTCATCAACATCCATTCCCTTCACTACCTCTTCGGTCGAAGTTTCTAAATCAACTCTACCACCTTCAGCCAAGGTGTGCATATCCTTCGAATCAGGCGTAGATAATGTTCGTTCAACATCGGGAGAGTTTGCATATATTTCTCGCTTTAATTCACGTTCATCGTGACCTCTAACCAAGGATAAAGAATCAGCAAAAACCCTTCCAACAACTTCTCGAGTTCTTTCAGATCTCTTAACCCCATCTAATTCATCGATAGCGTTCTTTCGTTGTGATTCTAACTCTCTCAATTCCGATGTTCGGTCGGTCAGACCAGCCTCTACATCTGCAATTGTTAGGGACATTTGCTGAATACGCTCATCCCGTTCGAATACATCATTATGGAGGCGGCGTTCACGGCGTCGTAAAGATTCATATTCCCGGTTTCTTTCAAGCAAACGGCGTTTTAACTCCTCTATTTGCTCAACCAAATAATCATGCTCTGCAGATACCGATCGTGGACCCTGCATAACCCGTTCTAATTGCTCTTCCAATTCTCCCAGCCTTTGGTCGCGTTGGTCGAGCAAACCTCGCAATCGATCTGCGATATCCCGCAAACGTTGGCGCTCTTCTTCCAAAGCATTATTTGCGGCCTTTTCAGCATCTAAATTGGCTGAAAGGGAATCTGTTTGAGTTTTCAAAGCCCGAACTTCATCTGCGGTTACACTAGTTAATCCAGCATCAGCAGCCCGCCCAAGAGCTTCGACCATTTGACCGATCCGTCCTTCCATTTCAGCGATTACTTCATCTTGTTGAACCGTAAGATCTCTTAATTGTGTACTTTCCTTTTCTAAAACATCTCGTTCTTCAGCAGAAATCGACGATCTATTTTCAGCAAGTTCCTTGTTAACATCATCTAATAAACGTTCTAAATGGACAATTCTAGCTTGATTTGTTTCTAACTCGGATTCTACAACTCGAAGTTGTGAAACTTCAGGGGCAACCTCATCTTTTCGCTCAGCGAGATCTAATTCAACAATTCTCAACCTTTGTTTTGATGTAAGTAATTCTTCATTGCGAGAAGCGAGCTCTTCCCAAGCGATTAAAACCTCTTCAACCAATTGGTCAACCGGGTAACCACGCAGCATTCCTTCAAGTGCAACACGCTCATCTCCCGACGAATCACCGATGCGGCCGATACTTTCAGAAGACGAAGCGCCGATAGTCATGGAGAGGGTTCGCACCCTTACCATTCTTCAACCTTTCATCTGTTGAGTAGGCCAAAGAGCCTCTTTGACCACCTTCAATTGATAGCGGTATATTGGTCATCAGGCATATCCATAGCCAAAGCCATAGCGCCAGTTGCTACCTTTTCTATTGGATTTTCAACACATGAAACTGTAACATCACCGATATCTGAAATCTCATTTGCGACAGCATCAGCAATACCATCAATCATCGACCCGCCACCGGATAGAATGATGTTATTTCGGAGGATGGGTTGGTATTCAGGGTCAGCGGTTGCGACGATATTTTTAATTCCCGAACCAATTTTAGTGATAATCATTGTACAAGCGCCTTTCACCAGGTCTCCAATATCAACCTCTTGCTTTTTACCTTCTACCGAAAGATGAACTATATGTTCTCGATCTTCGCCGCCAACATATGAAAATTCTTCTTTCCACTTGCGGACCATGTCTTTGGTGACTTGAGCCCCTGTGAATTTCTTACATATTAATTCAACCAATCGGTCGTCGATCCAATCACCAGCTTCAGTAATTGTGACCTGGTCTTCCTCGGTTGGGAAGGTTCCGTGCAAGCGAGCGATGTCAGTGGTTCCAGCACCGACATCAACAACGATAGAACCTGCGATTTCTCCAATTCCATACGCGGTTGCAAATGGTTCAGTTACGACCATAATTGCATTTACTTGACCACGTAATGTTGCAACTAAATTACTCTTATCTGTGAATGAAACGTGAGAAGGAGAGCATATAACTCCAAAAACCTCATCATAGTCTTCAGGGTCTGCAGTTTCGATTAAATGGGTGACAAAGGCCTTTGCAGCTGCCATATTTTCTTCATCGTCTTGGGTAACACCTGCAGCCATAGGGCGGTAGATATTACAAGCCAGCCTTCTATCAAGCGCATCCTTTCCAAAAAGAACATCTCTTCCCAGTAAATTTCTGGCGATCGGATCTTTAGGTCGACCGACTACAGTTTCGATAGTTTTGATAGAACCAGAGCTAGATGCAATGGTTGATTGGTATGTTCCAAGGTCGATGCCTACATAGAGTCGTTCTGCCATTTTACTCACCTTTAGTCCTACGGACGACTCGGCGACCAAGTCACCTCTCTTCAATGTTCACTCGCGAAAAAAGGTTATTCCTGTTCTAAAAACGGGTCGGGTATATTTTCAAAAACCCTTTTTTCTAATGCTCTAAATGCAATACTGATAGTAAATAGTACCCCCGTAATCACACCTAAAACACCCCAAAGTAAGGCTCGGTTTTGACCACTTTTAGTTATGGTGTTATTTTCGAGCGGAAAAGAATTATTTTCCAAAAAAGGATTATCCCACCAAAGGCTAAAATTTTGACTTTTATAGAATGAAATAGTATAGTTTGTCCAAGCCGAAGAATTGTTATCAATCCATATTATTTCTAAATTCCAATCATGTCGATTGAATTGGTAAAGGATTAAATCATTAGGAATTCTTACCAAACATTGATTTGAATTATTGTCGTCAATAAACCTTGCACAATCTTCAAGGTCAACACTATAATTAGAATTATTAAGTCTAAAAACCACCGAAACCCCGTCCATTTCACCATCATAAATACTCCAATTGATCGAAATATTTTCAGTATAATTATCTTTCAAAGTTTCAATAAATAATTGAGGCGCAGTATTCTGGATTGCACACCCCCCTTCATCGACAGGTGCGGCAAAAATAGTAGAATTACAATCATCCATTTCATTGAGAACCCCATCATAGTCTACATCTTGCCATTCCCATGGATTATCATCAAGCCCTATTGCAGTAAGAGAAAACCCCAATCTATTACCATTTACACCAACCGTTCCAGGTGATGAACCGTTGTGGACCTCTTTTGCAAAAACTTCGATATCAACCCATTCACTACCATTCAATTGGCTCGCAGGTATACGAATTATCACAGTAGTTTCATTACTAGAATTTTTATCTTTAGCATCTATAAATGAGGAATAATAGAGTGGGGAGTAACCCGATGATGAAAGATCATCATCGATTGCATAACGGCCATCACTTGAATGAAGGATTAATCTCAGATCATCTATTTCATATGGTTGAGGTCGAGAATTATATGACATTGTAATTGTGACATCAGTATTGTTTTTTGGCTTAAATCTCTTTTTAAACGATTCATTTTGTTCTAAAAACGGCCCTTCAGCGCCATCGCCGTCCCACGGATTTGCTAACAATTCAACATTAGAATACCCCCTTTGATTGATAATTGAAGTATGGTTAATGGTTTTGAAAGAATCATAAATCCAAACATCTTCGACATTAGAGAGGTTTGGTAATCCATAGCCCTGAAATTTATCAGGAACATTATTGGTTAAAGGGTCAGCAGAAATGGCTAACATTGAACGCAGTAGAGCAGCAGAAGGAGTAAAACCATTTTCATCTTGGACCTTTTGCTGTAATAATGCAGTAAAAGAAGCCGCCATAGGCGTAGCCATACTTGTTCCAGTCATCACCAAAGAGCCATTATTGAACGAATCAGTAATCCCATCTCCTTTGGCAGAAAGCACACCCACCCCCGGAGCAGAGATAAAAATCCCTCTGCGTCCATCGGCGTCAGGGCCATGAGAACTAGAAGACCAAAGACTGGCATTTCCATCACTTGCGGCTACAGCGACCGCATTTCTAGCATTTGCAGGTTCTAATAATTGACCACCATTATTTCCAGGGGCGATAAAAACCAAACTCCACGGGTTTTCCATAGTCCAAGTATCGATATTAGCAGATCGATTGGTATATTCAATCATATTATCACCCCACGACCAAGAATGAATTATCGCACCAGCATTACCCGCTTCCGCTAGCAATTGGTCGACAGCGGGCGGGGTCCAACCGGAATCCCCAACAATATCTTGCACCACTAATCTTGCACCACTCGAGAGAGAAACCATTCCTTCATCCCCTTCTAATGGATCACACCCAAGGATCCCAGCGATATGTGTGCCGTGCCTAAATTGTTGTTGGTTTGAATTATCCCAATCATCAATCGTATTATTGATCAAAATCACCTTTCGATGATTGATTCCAGGGATTCCTGTTTGGTTAATTGAATCCCTAAAGCAAGAATGATCTAAATCAATTCCAGTATCGGCTACTGAAATAATCACCCCTGATCCATCGAGGTAATCGTTATACTGTGAGCCCGAACTCATGTTATCGGAGGCGACCGAAGCTGATGCAGGAGCAAGGATTGAAACGAGTAATACCGCCACCACCATCACCCGCATATATTGGCTGAAAACCTCTTCTCGATTGAACCTTCAGTATAAACGATGCGCGCCAGCGCGTTTAATACTAAATTACAGGTCGGCGGCAACATGCAAGCATTCCGCATCTCAGGTATCGCTCCATTCGGCCGCCAACGCCAAGAATTTACCATTGACTTAGCCGCAAGTTCTGCAGACGATGCAGAACACCGTTGTTATTCGATAATGGGCTCGCGCCACAAAGCTAACCGTCGCGCAATTACAATTAATTCAGTCATTGAAATCGACCCACGAACCTCTACCGAACCACGAGTTCTAGACGCTTTCCGGGATCAGATTGCAGCCGCTGGCGGACGAATCGCACCTTCTCAAAAGGAAGAATAATTTTCAATACCCGAATAGTCGGGTTCTTGAAGGCGGACTTGATGGCAGGGATTGGTCAACATGGTCGATGCGGTTGAACTTCAAAAAATGGCAAGACTGATCGATATGAATCGACAGCGACTTGAGGAGATCGAGGCCAATATAACTAGATTGGAATCGTTAATGATAGAACATCGCGATTCTATTTTAACCCTAAAGGCCTTACAGGAAGGCAAAACAGGGCAAATTCCAATCGGCGCCGGCGTTATGATTCCTCTTCCACAAAGCCAAACCACGATTGTTGATTTTGGTAGTGGTATATTCGGCGAGAGCACACCTGAAGATGCAGCAGAACTAATTCAAGCCAGATTACAAGATTTGATCGATGTAAAAATCCAATTTGAAACCGAAGCGGCCCAAATAAATCAGCGAATTGAGCAATTGGCTACTACTTTCGACCAAGCCACAAAAGAAATCACCCAACCAGATCCGGAAATTCTTTTAGATCCCACTTCAAACAAGCCAAAACAAAGACGTAAACGCGGCTTTGGCTCCGGATTAACTCTAGACGATTAAGGCGGTTTCAAAATGGGATTATTTGATAAATTTCGCAAAAAAGTAATCGAAGCGGTCGATCAAGTAGACACCGACGCGCTTTCAGCCGAAGCAGAATCGGAAGAAGCTAAAGAATTACTTGAAAATCGAACCGAACCACAAAATGAAGAGGAGTGGGAAGAGTTTGACGAAGAACCAGTCGCGGAATTACCCCCTCAAAAGGATGAGGAATGGGACGAGGATGAAGATTATTCTTTACCGGTTGAATTATCTCGTAAAGAGAAGAAAGTTTTAGCAAAAAAATCAAAAAAGTCTGAAGTAGCAGCGAAAGAAAAACAAAAAGAAATCAAACGCCGAGGCGGAAAAGAAATTGGCCGCTTAGATGGCTCTAAGGTCGACCTTCACATGATGAGGACCACAACAGGGAGGCAATTAGTTGAGGTTATAGCAGCACCTAAAGGGGGAATTGGCACCGTAGAATCGGGAGGAATTTCGATTGAATTAGGCGGGGGAATAGTAGAATCTGGTGGACGAATTATCAAACCCAGCAACGCTTTAGACGAATTACTTGAAGAATTGGAATGGATTATGCTCGAATCTGATATCTCATCGGATGCTGTGAACGCGGTAATTAATGCTTTAAAATCAAATTTAATCGGTCAGAGGTTACGCAAAGGCGCAGATCTTACCAAAGTCATGGAAGCGGCTCTAAAACGATCTTTGAGAAACCTACTAAATGCCGGTTATTGGGATTTTGACGCTACGATACAGAGTTTTATCGATAAAGGCGACACCCCCGTGGTCATAATGTTTGTTGGCGTCAACGGCACCGGGAAAACCACAACTGTTGCCAAAATAGCAAAACGGATGCAAAACAAAGGCTTGTCGGTTATCGCTGCGGCTGGAGACACCTTCAGAGCAGGGGCGATCGAACAACTCGAAAGCCATTGTAAGACTTTAGGAATTCGTTGTATATCTTCCCAACGCGGCGGAGATTCAGCCGCTATCGCACGCGATGCGATAGAATCAGCAAAAGCAAACGGAATAGATATTGTATTAGTTGATACAGCAGGAAGAATGCAAAACAAATCTAATTTAATGGCAGAATTGGAAAAGGTTCGTAGGGTTGCAAACCCCCACCTCACATTATTCGTTGGTGATGCTTTAGCCGGCAATGATGCGGTTGATCAAGCCAAAATATTTCAAAAATTATTAGAATTTGATGGTGCGGTCCTCACCAAATTAGATACCGACGCAAAAGGCGGGGCTGGATTATCGATCGCCCATTCAACCGGACGACCAATCGTTCTTTGTGGAACTGGGCAAAAATATGAGGATCTGATTCAATTTGATCCCGATTGGTTATTAGAACAATTATTTGAGTGAAGGTGAGAAGAAATGCCCGAAGAATTTTTTGAAAATGAAGACACCGCTCATATGTTTCAATTGGTACATATGATTCAACGCAGCGCGATGATGCACATGGGAATGATTCAAGATTCCGAAGGCCGCCATCATTTTAATTTGGGTGAAACAAAGGCTGCCATCGATACATTGACCATGCTGAAAAACAAAACCAAGGGAAATTTATCCGCTAAGGAAGAAACCATGTTAAAAGGAATTGTCAGCGAATTACAATTACAATTTGTCAAGGCACCAAGCCGGCAAAGATCCTACGAAGAAGCGACTGCAAACGCCGAAGCAGTTCGAGAAACCTTTCAAGATCCAAAAACCGGCCCTGCCGAGATAATTATAGACGAAGAAGAGTGAACTTTTCACTTCACCTATGGGTTCAATTGATGAATAATAGGCGCTTCACATGAGCGTTAGCCCATGACCCGAGTCGCCGATATAGATGATGATGAGGCCCCAACCGTACTCATTGTTGACAACAATCAAATGGCTCAGCATAGGCTTACAACCATCTTTAGGCAGAAGGAATTCAAGGTTGTATCTTGCGAAGATGGCGACAAAGCGGTCGACGAATATATTCGATTAGACCCCGAATTAGTGATTATGTCACTAGACATCCCTTCTTTGGATGGCCATTTGGCCGCACTCGAGATGAGAGAACATGGCGGGGAATGCCGAATTTTATTCACCGCTCCAAAACATCAGGCTGAATTGGCAGCCGATGCGGCTTTTTCAGCAGGAGCGATCGGTTGGATTGAAAAACCGGTTACAGCATCCTCAGTTGATGAGTTATGGCCGAGAATTTTGGGCGAGGTTCCCGATGCACCTGGCCTAGAAGATTTGGATGAAATTCATCCAGGCGCTGGAGAATTGAAAGTTTCAGTCGAAGAAGATGATGGGCCGTTAGCCCTACCACCACTACCTGTTTTGGTAACATCACCAAATCTAGCTTTACCAGACATTGGAATTTCTCCAATCCAAATGGCCAAAAAAGCCAAGAAAAAATCAGGTAAGGCAAAACGCCTGATGATCGTATTCATTGTGTTCGGTGTATTGGGGTCGGCTGGTTTCCTTGCATGGAAGCGTGGCCTGATACCACTTTGACCGGTACCATCAATACTCTACCATCGGCTAATTGCATCGGCATCATCGCGATTTGATTTTGTGGAATTACTGTTTTAACCAAGTCAATTTTACTTCCATAAGGCGCTCTTATGACCTCAGAAATATTGAATGAATTAGAATATAATAGCGAATCATCACCCGAGGCAATTCTTGCATCTAATGTTGCACTGGAATTCCATATATACCAAACAAACCAGATAACCGCTACCAATAATGGCGCAAATACAATCCAGCCTACATAACCCATATTTATCTCTCTAAAAGGGCGTCCCAACTGGCTTTTGCATAAGCTTGTGCAGATTTTGATGGTGAATCTGAGTTGTGAATTCCACTACCGACGATAATACAATCCGAACCGGCTAAAATTGCGGCGCGTGGATCACCATAGCGCTGACCCATAGCCCCGTCTCCTACCGAGAGGTTGACTCCAGGGGTCCAAATCATCTTTGATGGTCCAACTTTATTGCGTAATTCTTTGAGTTCTTCAGGACGGCTGCCATTGCCGATAAATCCGAAAACACCCGGGTGGTTTTTACCAACCGACACCACATTGTCAGTATATTTTGAATCGAGCAAATTTCCTCGAGACGACATTTGAGCTAACAATAACACCCCCCCACTT
>CAUZVL010000016.1:0-11103 GCA_963583355.1 Candidatus Thalassarchaeaceae archaeon | reverse complement strand
TGTAGATCCTAGTAATTCTGCTATCGGGTTAACCCCACGAGCTGCTGCTTCTGATTTTCTTTCGACCACGAAGGCGGCAGCCCCCATCCCCAAAATGAGTCCGTTGCGACGCTTATCGAATGGAAGAGCGGTATCTTCAACCACATTACTGGTCGCAGCAGCCCCGCTGGCCGCGAATCCTGCACCGATCCATTCCCATAGATCATCACCGGTTACATCGTCAGCCGAGATGATGACAACCCGGTCACACCGGTCTGCTGCTAACCAGTCTTCAGCAACCCCAAAGGCGGCAGTAGCCGAGGCACAAGCCAGATTTATGGTCGAGTTCGGCCCCCGAATCCCAACGTGTTGAGCAAATTGAGAATGGCCCATATTTAGGGCCTGGAAGAGATATTTTCGGTCGAATTTACCATCGTCATCGCCATTTGTTTTAGCATGCTTTAACGCGGCTTGTAATCCAGGGAAACAAGATGCGAATACGATTCCGGTCCGGTCCCGATAGATCGCCGGAACCTGCCAAGACCTGATCAATCTCAAACCACCTTTGCCGACCTGTTCGACTGGGGTGAGGGGGATTCCTGCATCACGAAGCGCGATCAAACCAGCAGCGCAACCTAATTGGGTTGAGATATCCCATGCTGCGAGGGCTTTTGCATCTATTCCGAATTCTTCAGCAGCATCGAATGCTGCTTTCACCCCTGCTAATTGAGGAATATCACCGAATTCTGTTGCAGCCTCCATATTGACGCTGCCGTCTCTTCCTTTTATCAGTCGAACTAAATTTTTGTCGAGTAATCTTTGCTTGTATTCATTACTAACTTCGCTAATACATGTTTCACCACGTACCAATTTTTCGAAATTATCATCATCGAATACACGCTCTCCTCCAGGGAGTCCAAGGGAAATTCCTGTGATGACAAAGGGGTCTTGGGCTCGGTTATCAACAGTTATTTGAGTCGAATTAACAATTGCCGTGGGTTGGGAGATAATCCACCGATTGATATCTGCTGGGGTTTTTGCAACCGAAACATCCCATTCAGGGTCGGTTTGGCAACGGGAACCTACAGTGCTGATGACCTGTTGAATTTGGGAGTCACTCAGCGATAGAACTTGTCGTAAATCGACATTACCTTGGCAGAATTTCACCGGATAACCGCAAAGTGGTGCGAGTAATTGTCCAACCAAATCAATTTCTTTTGGTTTAACCGACGTACTGGAGGCCAAGATGACTTTGGATTCCCCGTCTTTACTCGGTAGGGGTTTAGATCTCTGTTTGAGTGGAGTTGTTGGAATAATTGTTGATTTTTGGGCTTCGATCGGCCCTGCTCTGAAGCCTTCGGTAAGATGAGAACTATCCCCAAGCGGCCACTCTGGAGGCCTTCCAGCAAGAGCTAAACTTCCAAGTGCGTTGAGGAAGGTGGCGATTCCACCAGCTTTAGGGTGATTTGTCATAATTGGTAAACTCGGTTTGCCCTCAAGAATTTGACTAGCAAAAACGGTTAAAGCTCGCTTTGGCCCAACCTCAACGAATAATCGGGCTCCAGCATCGTACATGGTGTTGATTTGGCTAGTCCACTCGACCGCCGAAGCCATCTGAGGTGCTAATTTGGAAAGGACCGCACTCTTGGAATCGCTACCGTCATCCATCGGATACCATCCCCCGTCTACATTGCTGGTGATCGGAATTCTTGGCCACCTAATGTCCAATCCTTCGAGGAAACGGCGCAATGGTTCATTGGCTGGTGCAACAATACGTGAATGGAATGCGTGGCTTGTCGCCAAGGGTGTACATTGGAATCCTTGAGCCTCGAATTTTGCCATCGCTTGCTTGACTGGTTCGGTTTCACCAGCGATAACGGTCATCTTTGGCGAATTTTTATTGGCCGCGATAACGTAACCATCGGCCTCTTCAATAATTTTGGCAATTTCATCGTACGGAGCGGTAACGCTCGCCATCAATCCGGTGTCGTCGATGACTACATTTCCCATTTCAGTACCTCGGGCTGCCGCTGCTCTCAAAGCACCATCCATATCTAAAATCCCTGCACTCATCAATGCGGCGTATTCGCCTAAACTATGGCCTGCAACCATATCTGGTTTGTAACCATGGGAATTGAGGGCTGCTTCGATTGCAAGATCTGCAGTCAACATAGCCGGTTGAGTATACTCGGTTTGTTTGAGTTTATTCTCGGCGATAATCAGCTGTTCTTTATCAAGATTAGATTGCAAAACGAAGGATGAAAAACTTTCACCGTCAAGGACCTCAATCATAGTTTTGTCAGCCTTTTCCCAAATCTTTCCAGGTGCGCTGAAGCGGCGGGATAAATCTCCGGTCATTCCAATGTATTGACTACCTTGACCGGGGTACATGTGGGCTACTTTCGCCCCATCTGGCATCGATGGTGTATCGGTTAAGAAAACACCTTGGCTTGTTAAAAATCCCCACTTTTCTTTATCGCTAAGCGATTTTAGTGCCAATGAATGGCGCTTGTTGAATTGAACCCAATCGGTCGAAATTAGCGCCAGACGATGACTATCCTTAGTATCGAAAGACCATGCTGAATGTAAGGCTGAAGATAATCTCAATCCTGCGGGATCTTCATCAAAGGTCGGACCTGTGAAGGAAATCGAATTTAATTTAATTTTAAGATCATCGATGCTGTTTGCAGACAATAATAAGAGCCCGCCTTCGATTGATTTTAATTCATCATGAGTCATTGTAGCTGTTGGATTAGAAGATTTGGTTTTACCTGAATATAATTGCCACCGGGCTTCCCACTCTTGAGCCAATTGAGTGTGATATTCGGCCTCGAACCCTTCGATTGCAACGTGGAAATTAGTTCCGCCAAATCCAAATGCCGACACGCCTGCGCGCCGGGGGTTGTTTTCAGGTTGAGGCCAATCTCTCGCTTCGGTCGGAACAAAGAATGGGATTTGGTCCCATTCAACTGTTGGATTAGGATTCTTGAAACCTGCACTGGGCGGGATTGTGGAATGATAAACTGCATTACATGCTTTGAGAATTCCTGCTATGCCAGCCGCTGCTTTCAGATGGCCAATTTGGCTCTTGACCGAACCAACTGCGATGTGGTCACCGCCATCGAAACCAGTCCACAAAAGAGATAATGTCGAGAGTTCAGTAGCATCGCCAACCTTGGTAGAAGTCCCATGAGCCTCAACCAATTCAACCGTTGAAGGAGCATATCCCGCTTGAGAATATGCTCGACTAACCGCTTGTACTTGTCCTCTTTGCGAAGGCGCGGTAATACCTTTTCCGCGCCCATCCGAAGAACCTCCGACCCCACGTATTACCGCCTTGACCTCATCGCCTTCAGCGATAGCATCGGCTAAGCGCTTGAGAACCATCATTCCAGCGCCTTCACCCATCACGAAGCCATTTGCTCCAGCATCGAATGGGGTAGAATGGCTAGATGATAGCGCACCGATTGCACTAAATTTTGCAAATGTTTGAGGCTCCATCGTGCGGTCAGAAGCGCCACAAAGCATTGTGTCGACTTGGCGGTTTTGTAATAATCTGCAAGAGTCTAGGAGGGCGGCCATCGAGGAGGCACAAGCTGCATCTGTCGAATAATTTGGGCCTTGGAGGTCCAAAAGATTAGCGACCCGTCCAGCGACGACATTTGCTAATTCTCCCGGCATTGTATCCTCGTCTATCCGAGGTAATCCCTCATTCATCTGCGCAATCATTTGATCGGCTTGTTCGACCGACATCCCGTTGGAAATTGCAATCTCCCTCATCTCGTGAGAGTATATTCGCAAATTGGAATAGGTTCGGTTTTCCCCCCCTAATGCATTGGCAATTATCACCCCGGTACTAGACCGGTCGAGGGTTTTTCCATCATCTCCATATCCGGCATCTATGATTGCTTCTGCTGAGACGGTAACCGCCCATAATTGACAAGGGTCGATTTGAGGTAAAGTACCAGGAGGTTGGCGCCATTTGCGCCAATCGAATTCAAAGCCCTCGACGAAACCGCCGATCTTAGAATATGTTTTACCTTCTGTAACCGTCCCCGGTCCACTATTTTCCCAAAAAATCGACTCGTTCCAACGTCCTTCTGGCACCTCTTTGATAGAGACATGAGCGTCGATGATATTCTGCCAAAATTGTTTCAAATTGATTGCATCTGGCATCAAGGCTGCCATCCCAATAACCGCTATCGGCTCGAAAGGTGCTTGGTCCAAACCCCCGCATGGTTTTCCATCAGCGGTAGTAATCGTCATCGATTCACTCTCCCATTATGCTACTTGGAACCATGGTGATGGAATATCCTGCGTCGACATAGATGCATTGGCCGGTAACCCCGTTAGCCAATGGGCTGGCCAACCATGTGGCACAACCGGCTACATCCTCTTGGTTGACATTTCGGCGCAATGGCGAATTGGCTGCAACGTGGTCGAGGATATTATCGAATCCAGGAATGCCACCAGCGGCTAAGGTACGGATTGGCCCACTCGAAATAGCGTTGACTCGATGTCCTTCTGGGCCCAAGTGGCAGGCTAATTCTCGAGTCCAGCATTCTAGGGCTGCTTTTGCCATACTCATGATTCCATAAGATGGCACATGGCGGGTTGAGGCCGCATAGGTCAAAGTGATAGTTGATGAGCCGGGATTAAGGTGAGGCAAAGCGTATTTCAGGCAGCGTTGAAGCGAATTAGCCGAGATCGTGAATGCGGTATTGATGGCTGAATCTTCGACAAAAAGAATTGGCCGGTCAAAGCATTCACGCGGTGCAAAACCGATTGCGTGGACCAAAATATCGGCTTTAAGGCCGGGGTTTTCTGCTGAGAATTTCTCAAAGAATTCCTTGGTGTCAGCATCTGTCGCTACATCGAGTGGATAGAATCCGGCGATAGCAGGTAATTTGTCCTTGAGTTGGAAAACTCTAGACATGAATCTCTTTTGATAGCCCAGATACAAGGTAACCCCTGCATCGGCCAATGATTGACAGATTGCCCAAGCAATACTATCCTCGCTTGCAACCCCAAATACGAATGCGACTTTGCCGTTCAGTCCGAGCATGGATGAGCACCTACCCTATGGGTAGGTATAACTCGCCACACAACGCCCTATGATAGTTGCCGTATCAAATACAGCCACGCACCTCATTTAGTGAATTTCGTTAAGCGCCGAATGGTGTGGCGAATACACTACTACAAGTCATCAAAATCAAAGTCATCTAGTTCATCATCTAGATCACCGAAATCAAAATCATCTTCAATTTCTTCGACCACCGGCGTTGCTTTCTTGGCCCTCCGGCCTTTCTTTGAAGAGGATTTTTTATTTGCTTTTGAGACCTTTTTGGCCGCCTTTGCTGCAGTCTTTTTCTGACCGGTCTTTTTGGATAATTTTGAGATTATCACAAGGAGGAGGATCAATGCAAAGAGTCCGCCTCCACCCATCGCAATCATTGCGACACTATCGTCCATTGTATCGAAACCGCCTAAGTCGAGCGACCCACCGCCCAGGCCTCCGCTGGAAGTGGATTCGACAACGATTTTAATCGTCACCTCTGAAGCTTCAGCAGTTTCGTCCAGTTTACTGAATGCGCGTAGAATAATCGTGATCTCTTTATCCGATTTTAAATCGCTTGGAGACATGAGCGTTATCGTCCCTTGAGCAGAAGAGGAACTCGGTTGAACATCCTCACGGAAAAATGAGTCGGTAGAAAAGGAAAATCCTTCTGCTTCTATTTCATCAGCGTTTACGACAAAGGCTTCTAAGGTGTCAAGACGGTTACCATCATTGTACATTGAGAATAGGAATGAAACCTCTTCACCAGATTCAATATTTCTGGTACTTCGGTCCGGAATTTCCAAATCGACTCTTGAATATGGTAATGACTTGACTGTCCCCCCTACATTATCTGTGATATTCATGAATCCTACTGGAATTACCGCAGGATCATTGATGAATACAACACTATTGACTTGAGCCATAATATCAAAATCAACCTCGGCGACCTCCATTCGGGCTTGAGCGTTGAAAATAGCCGTAAAGACTCCTTCTTCTCCTACATCCAATTCAAAGGTTGTTTCTGATAGAGTTAAAGAAAAATCGTTCCCATCCAATTCGAAATCAACATCGATTGACTCACGGCCAGAGCCGGTGTTTTTTACAGTACAATCTACGACCGTCGGTTCGTTATATTCAGGGTGGACATTGACCTCAACGGTCTGGCTATCACAGTCCAATTCGACACTAATGCCTACTTGGGCCTCGACCGGTTCGACCATTGCTAATGAGACTAATAATAGCAGGGTGAAGAAAATTGAGGCTCTCATCGAATCCACCTAATATGCTTGCCAGCCGCGACTGGGTCATGAACTTGTGGTCAATCCGGCCCGTAAATTTGCTCGGGTAGGTCCCTATGACAACGCCACAAAACCTCTTCATCCATCCCAGCATCTAGCAATTGCTTGGTTCTTTTTGGCACGGTTTTTGGCCCTAAAACCGCACCTGGTCTTTTGAGGTCATCCATATAATCTGTTTCTAAAAAAAACCCTTTATTTGTAGGATGAGTTTCTATCAACTCTGCGATTGCACCAGATCCTGCTAACACACTTGGAGTAAGACCATGTGTGTAATTTATTGACACATTAGGTGGTGCATAATGCCTTATCAATCTCTCCCGAGAAAGGCCTGCTTTATCGGCCAATTGGGCTAATTCACCATAGGTTTCATCCGATTCGCCTTCAACGTGTAATTGTAGAGGAGTTCCCTCTTTTGCTGCTAATTCCATCGTCTTAAACAATAACCTATTCGAAGTTTGCCAAACCTCATCGCTCACCGGCCAGTGCGGCCGGCCTACCTCACCGATTCCATGTGCTAAGTCCTCGTGGACAAAATGTAAAGCGGTCTCGATACTATCCCAATAATTTTCTTCGGCTCTTTCGCCCAAAGATTCGAATTGGTGGGCGAATGCGGCCGGGTGAGGACCGAGAATAACTCTAACACCGAGACCTAGATTTCGAACTTCTTCGGCCATATCCACCGTATTTGCATATGAATCGAGATGGCCTTGGCGTGTTGTTGGTGGTGCTGAAAAATCAGGGCAATGGACCAATACCAGGTCGGTACCACCAACCCGTTGGAAATCCTTTGCCGCATCTAAAAATCGACCATTTCGATTCAGGTGGAAATGATTGTCTAGGATTGGACCATTCCAATCCATTAAACTCACACCTTGAGCGATTTCTTTTGGGCTAATTTATCCTTCCAATGGACCGCGGCCATCGCAACCATATTTGGATGGCGGGCATTTAGTGCAACGCATCGACCACTCGGCCAGATCAATAATTCCAAATCGTGCCGTGCGTCCTCTATTCGTAAGCATCCAAGCCTCTCATCGACTGCTGAGGTTCCACTTCCGAGGTTGGTTCTGAATGAATTGATATCTATATCGTCGCCAAAATCGAATGATACAATAATTGGTCCAAGTTCGGTAGTCATACCACCATCATCTCGGCCCATCCGCAATAACATTTCCTTGGCAGCAGCTCTAGCCGCTTCGATTCGATGGGTGCCATGAACGGTGATTCGGCCTTCCTTATCGATTATTAGGGTCGCTCTTGGAGTCTCCAACATCTTGATGATAACATCGCCATTTTGGATTCCACCCAACCTCTCAATCGCTTCCTCTAGGTCTACCGGGGGAGAACAAGTGAACCTAATCAGCATGTTTTCCACCCTGACATCTATCTTGGACGAACCCCGCATCTTCACTCCTCCTCGCCTTCCGATTGAGCGCTAACTGATGAATCCTCTGCCGTTGGCAATTCATCTAGTGCTTGGTGGATTTCCGCTCTCCACGGCAGGGTTAGTGGAACTAACATCACCGCATCATTACCGAATTCCTGCCGTAATATTGCCAGTCCTCCTCTAAGCCGGGCTGCAAATCGTTGATCTCTACTCAAATTAAGTTCTGGTGATGAGCGTTCTTGTAATAATGACCACCAAGTACCACATAGTGAACTTGCTGCTTGCAGGCCATCAGGTGCTTTAGGCGTTTGTGGGCGAACAAATTCTCGCATGCTTTTTAGCCGCTTGCGCCACTTTCTACCGATGAGCACCATCCCGAGTAACTTGCGAGGAGTAGTCATCGCCTTTGCTTCATTTTCAAGGTGGACTACCCAATCCTCATCTGAGAAGTCTGGCTCAGCATAAGTGATCAGTCGACCGTGCTTTAACGCCGCCTTGTGAAGGCGGCGAGGTTCAGGATCTGGAAATCTTCCAACCTGTAAATCCTCAACAAAAGTCAGCATTTCGAGATAATATCCATCGATACCTCCGCCGAGAATCGCACTATCCAAGTTTATGCCAGAATCCTCTAATTCCGCCTCTTCCTCGGCTTGCCACACATCAGGTTCTTCAGAAGTGGCCAATAAGCCTAGGCCGTGCCAATTTAATCTCGGACGCATCGATATAGGGTACACGACGGTGGGTAACGTGCCATGTAGAACGATGGTTCCACCATCGGGGTCTTCCCAATGGATATCAGACCAGCTTAGATCCATTCTAATCACTTATTGGAATTGACCCAATCGTGAAGGCTTGGAATATCCCAGCCCTGATCGAGATAGCCCTGAATAGTTGCCTGATCCCATTGTGGGAATTCCTGCAGCGCTTGAGCCATTAGTGGGTCAACCTGTGCGTGAGCAGCAGTAGGGGGTCCTGTTGCAGCCGGAATTTCGACAAATTCTTTGGTATTAGATTCATCAAATTCGTACTCGTAAGTTCCATCGCCAGAATCACGTTTTACCAAGATGACTACCGCTACTAGTAAGATAAGAATCAATGCCGCTAAGCCAATGACGATCAACAGGCCTGAACCTGCTAAAAGTCCACCATCTTCACCCTTTACTGCAACATTGAAATCCTTGTTAGATTCTGAACCATTCCAAAGGACTTCGTTTGAATCAGCATCGACTACCAAAAAGTACATTCCAGTTGTCGGAGTAGTAAACTTCTCCAAAGTGATGAAGATATCAGCAGTCTTAGATTGTTGAATGAGATCGGTAGTATAGGTAAATTCGGTAACAGGGAATGAACCATCGGTTACCGATTGAATTTCGAGGGTCAAATTTCCATCCATCGTCCCGGTATTCTTGACCGAAATCTCAAGTATTGGGATATCATCGACCTGTGGTGATTTCGGGTTCATCCTTACATCGGTTACAACGAATGTCGCCTCTTGGTGAACCAAACGATATTGGGAATTATGACTCGCGTCACTCGACCATATTGAACTCACTCCACCGGCATCATTTGGACCACCGCCTTCGATTGACCAACCAGCCGAATCTCGGCCTTCGATCCAAAGGATCACATCAATTCCAACCATATCTTCTTCTTTTGGTTCTTGAGGGTCAGGCCAAAGGTCTACACAATCTGCAGAGACTATATAATTGCCACCTTGGCGTTTTACACTGAGGTCTTCGCTTTGTGAATCTACGCCGAATCTCAAACCGTATTCAACCCAAGTCAAATTACTATCTGCGTTCTTGAAGAATCTCCAACGGAGGTTTACCTCGCCTGCGAGCAGAGCTGCATTCTCTTCGACAACCGCTTGGATATCGACACAATGAAGCGTCGATGATGGCATTAAATCACTCAAGATTTCACCATTCGATGCTGTTGCGGTCCAAGAATCCTTTTCGATTACTGGTTTTATGCCGTCTACCTTGATATTGAAAGAAGCGCAACCAAAGGAAGAGCCACCTTCACATATCGCATTGGTAGAATCTACTGCACCTGCAGGTAAATCGATCAATTTGAATGTGTAATAATACTCATTATTGTGCACTGGTGCTGTAATATTGACATTGAATGCACCACCATCAATCGCATAGGTAGTTACCTCGCCTTGATATGCAAAGTATCCTTTATCGAAATCTGGCAAGGCCTCTAATCGAGTTACCTCGAGGGTTAATTCTTTTTGAGGTAAGACGTAAACGCCATTGTTTATTCCATCGACATATGCAAATTGCCCAGCAAATGCGATCGTATCACCAGGGAAGACGAAAGCGGATTCAATATTTGTTGTATATGGTGCGGATAAATCAGTAAATGAAGGGGTGGTTCCAGACCGGTAATCCAATTGAATACCGTCACTATAAACCCAGCGTTGCTTGTGGCGACCACCCGATTCACTCATTACAGATGGATCTTTATCCATGTCTTTTATTCGCAATTGAGGAACATAAGTAGTCGATTCGATTCCAACTATATTCCAATTCATTCTAATCGGCAAATCTAGGTAGAACTCATCTTCGAACGAATCGACCAAGCGGCCACCATCCATTCTCAATACTTGAGGGCCATCGCTTTGGTTGCTTTTATTGAGAATAGTGATATCAGCGGTATTTGCCCATGCTGTTTCATTGCGAGGTGAATAGTAAACTACCATGTTTTCTGGACCCAAGTCGATTTCGAAGTAAGAGATGTCTCTCCAGCCGTTTTCATCGACCGCTTCTACAATCAAGTGATATTCGTTTCCAGCATACATTGACATATTCCATGGACCTTGGTATCGTGGAGCACCTTCGTTAGGATTATGCAAACGCTCACCGTATGCATTTTCTATGAAGAAATTGCGGATGTTTGGTGCTTTAGCGCTCATCGATACATAGGTGACCAAGTCATCTTCAAAGCCAACATCTCCTGAATCGATCGGGTTTCCACCCAAATCGAATCCAATAATGTAAATACTGACTTTTCCAGCCGGTTCTTGACCCATATTTGCATCGTCACTATAAGTTCCAGTATAATTAGCGGTTGGAGAATTACCATCACTCGATAGAGTAATCATCACATATTCGTCTGCATCTGCTTCACCATCTACATCGGTGTCGTGATCGTATTCAACCCAGTAATACATATCGAGCGAAGATGGGGGATTCGGAATATCTTGTGCTACCACTCGAACTTTTTGTTGGTTCGAAGGCAATACCCACGTATCATCGACCAATCCACGCCAATTTGACCAAACTGATTGATCGTAATTTGCAGATTTCAAGACTGAAATATTTACTAGTGTTGGGGAATATGTATCGATTGAAAGGTTAAATGGAATCGCACAA
>CAUZVL010000015.1:0-11185 GCA_963583355.1 Candidatus Thalassarchaeaceae archaeon | reverse complement strand
CGCTACGAGAATTTGGCAAATACGCCATCCGGGACCAGTTGTTGGAACAAGTGAAGGGTCACTCAACTCTGATATGGGGTTGGTCCTCTTGGCCGGAGCGATTTCGTTCACAATTCTTATCGTTGGCCACATAATCTCGGGTATGCGTTTAGCCGATCTAGAACTTCGACTCGAAGATTTAGCAAGCAAATATGAGGAGGTGATTTAATGTCTGGACAAATTTATCTCGCAACGGCATATCTTGGAATGATTTCAGCCCTTGCCATTTGGACTTGGACGGTTCTAACCCGCTCACATTCATTAGAAAGTAGAATCGAGGCTTTAGAGAAATCACTCGGAAACGGAGAGGAATAACAATGGATCTTGGGGGAGAATTTTGTTTAATTTGCGGTGGGGTACCGCCGCTCTTTGCCGGCAAAATGTGTGAAAAATGTTCAAGGCTTCGGATAAAACTGGCAGAAGTGCCAACAAATGTGCCGTGGATTCGCTGCGCTCGTTGCTTCAAAATTGATTTTCAAAGCCGTTGGTCTGAGGTTGCTGATGAAGAACTATGGTACGAATTGGTCCAACGAAATATCAAATTGCATCCCGATGTAGAAGATTTAGAATTGGCGGTAGAATCACAAGAAGTCGATGGTAGGCATACTCTAATCCATTTACAGATAGAGGGTACTATAGATGGCCTTCACTACGAGGATGCGATGACGATACGAGCAAGAATGTCGAACGGTGTTTGTTTGACCTGTGCTCGAAGAGCAGGCAATTATTTTGAAGCAACCGTACAATTGCGCTCAAGTGCAAGGCGCTTGAGCGATGAAGAATTCCAAACATTGAGGACAACCCTCGATAAAGTAATGGATGAATTAACCGATGATCCAATGTTTTTCATCACCTCGGAAGGACCTGTCACCGGTGGTTATGATGTTGTATTGGGCTCTAAAGGCTTAGCAAAAACTTGGGGTCGTCATCTGGTATCTCAACACGGCGGCCATATCACCTCAACAAATACGACCGTCGGACGCAAAGATGGCGCCGACATTACCAGGCTAACCTTACTTTACCGCAAACCAGGTTATGAATTGGGTGATATCATCCGCTGGCGCGATGAATTATGGCGCCCTGGATCATGGTCTGGCGATGGAGCGGTTTTGGAAAAGGTCGCTCGCAGAGAAAGAACTGGAGCAACTTGGCGAGATCTTGATAATAGCAATGTTGTCGCAAGGAAAAAAGATTTTATATTGATTGAACAATTGTCAGAAGATTCAAGTGTAGCGGAATTCTTAGATCCAAATACTTGGAAAATGGAGGCGGTACGCCTGCCGTATGAGCATGAGGTCGGTCGGAAACTACTCATGGCGAGGATTGAAGGAGAATGGGTCTGCCTACCCTATATGGCCAAGGATGGTGAGTGAGATGGTCGAGGACATAATCCGATTAGCTGCTGCTTTAGATCACGAAGGAATGATAGGATTTACCCAAGCATTTGTCGATGATATCAAATCGGGCCAAGAAGCGATAAGGCTCGAACTTCTTCCTTGGTTGGGTCAAATAAGCAACAAATGGTCTGGCGTACTATTCCTTGGCATGGGTGGATCTGGCGCAGGTGGAGATTATATCTCGATTCTTGCCGATAGAGAAGGTACAATTCCTGTCCGAGTAAATAAGGGATATGATTTACCGAAATGGTGGGATAATAGTTGGCTAGTTGTAGCTTCATCTTATTCTGGTAACACAGAAGAAACGCTTTCTTCTACCGAACAAGCATTAAAACAGAATGGCACAATTATAGTGATATCAAGCGGTGGAATTCTGGCTGGCCTATGCGAAATAAATGAAAATATCCACTTAGTTTCTTGTCCTGGAGGCCAACCACCAAGAACTGCTTTTGGACATTTATTCTCGCGCCAATTAGCATTATTAGTAAAATTAGGTGTTTTACCAAATCTATTGGATGAAAATGCTTTGATGAGATTATCAACCGCGTGTGAAGATAATGATATTATTCGCCACCCCGAAGGCGATGTTGCTTCTTTAGCCCTGAATCTTACGAATTCGCCAATCGCTATTCTTGGCCCGAGTGAATTATCACCATCCATTACCAGATTCAAAAACCAACTCAATGAGAATTCAGCCAGGTTCGCTAGAATTGGCACCATGCCTGAAATGAATCACAATGAGGTGGTGGCGTGGGGAGGAGTAGGTGAAGACCAAGATCCGCAAGCAAAAAATCAAGCATTAGTGATGATGTCTTGGGACGGTATGCATCCACGGGTTAGCCAGCGGATGGATTGGTTTGTTTCTAATTGCCCAACCGAAAATGCTTGGAAAATTCACGGAGAGGGTAATTCCTTATGCGAGGTTTTGATGCATCAATGTATAATGATGGATTGGCTTTCAATCGCTCTCGCATTATTGCATGGAAAGGATCCTTCATCAATCGATCCGATTATGTCACTAAAAAGTCACCTTGAACAAATCACTCAGTAAATTGGACCCAATACCAAACGGGGGTCAGGGTAGATTTCCAAAGCCCATTCTCGATCCCTTAGACTGACAACTCCGGGCATATCGTAACCATCTGGAGCTTTCCAAGATAATTGCAGGTGGAGGTGCGGATTCCAACCACCGTTCACAGATTTATCTCCAATAGTAGCAATTTCTTGGCCTTCTTCAACCTTCATTCCTATCGAAAGACCGTCTAAACTCTCGAGTGATAAATGACCATATAATGCCCACAAATCGTTATTATCAAACAAATATTTGACGATGATTGTCGGCCCATATGAGCCATCCTCATCATTGACTCCGAAGGAATAAATTTCACCTTTCATAAAGGAGTAAACCGGCTCACCAACCGGCCCACCAATATCGATTCCGATATGAAGGTCTCTTTCTGCTTCAAAAATATCTGCTGTATACATCCCTGGTCTATGCTCATCGTAACGACCGATTTGATAATCGAAAGGACATTCAAAATCCGGTTGTGGACCTTTGGTGAAATCAAAGACCCAATAATTCTCGGGTAGATGGATTACCGGGTGCATAATATGTGCCAGATAGCCACTTGACTTGACTGTTTGCGCCATAGATTGAAGACTGATGAAATGGCCACAGGTAATCGTGTCCTGGTTGGTTTTGGCGGTTTCGCTCTTGCCCGGATTGGCATTGACCAGAATTCTCGACGGTAGTGCTGACCGGGTTCGAAAGGCTATGCTAGCCCCCGCACTTGGGCTATTGCTAATTTTTGGTGTTGCAGGATTTGGTGGATTATTGGGATTGGAATTAAAAGTTATCTCGATTTTAATATTTGCAATTAACCTATATGCAATCAAGGAATTAATACCTAAAAACATCGAGGGACAAATCAGGCCATGGCATAAATTGGAATTAGCGATGGAAGGTAATATAGAGGCTGATGAATATTTAGAAAGTGAGGCTGCTGCCCAGACGTTTTTCCAAGAAAACCGTGAAAAATCACTGGTTGTGGCAATTGCTTTTTCTTTGCTCGTATCATTGATTCCGCTAGCTCTGTTTTCCAAACCAATGGGAGTTGATTGGATCGGATTTTCGGTTTTAACCGAGGCAATTTTGGTCAATGGAAACCTCAACCTACCTAATCCATCGGTCGGTTGGTGGACTTATCCACCTGCTTTCCCAACCCTAGCCGCTTGGAATAGTCATATCACCGGCGTAACCAGCGCTCAGTCGGTGATGGCTTTGGGCCAGATTTCTTTTGCTGCACTTTTGATTGGCATCGCCGGAGCAGCAGACAGGCATGGCGCAGGAGCCAAAACATTGCTCGCAGTCGGTTTGGGTGCAGCATTATTCGCCAAGGTTTACGATTCTGGTTATCCAACAGTCGCAAGCCAATTAGGATTGGTAGTTGGCTTGCTGGTACTCTTACGGCCGGCTGCTTCAGAACATCGGCATCATTTGATAGGATTTATTATTGCAGCTTCATGCGTTGCATTGATTCATCCGACCGGCGCCATATATCTTTGCACATTGATGATAGCCAATATTGTCATCGGTCGGTCGATAGATGGAGGAGAAAAGTGGGATAAAATACTGAATGCGAGTGCAGTAATCCTCACTATTGGAGCAATAATCTCACTGATATTCATCGCCCCTCGTGTAGCAAAATATGCGGTATTATCCGAATATGGCTGGCAAGGTGGGGCCCCATTATTGATGTACGGAGGTTGGCTAGTACCGATTGGATTGTGGGCATTATTCAGTTTGAGAAAAACCGTTGAAGGCAAAATATTAGCGCTATGGATCGGCTTGAATTGGATTTTAACTTTCATTCATTTCGCAGAGGGTTTACAGCAGATCCCATTGCTGACCTTGCTATCATATTCACTTTATTCAATGGCTTTGCACGCATTCCATATTCCATTTGCAATAGCTATCGGCTTATGGTGGTCTAAATCTACATCGTTGAGCGAAATAGATGGCGATGGTGGCGGATTCCTCATGCTAGGCCGCAACCCTCATCCAATCAATAAGGTTGGATTTGCTATTTTTACAATTATCATTTTACAAATCAGTTCGGCGTTGGTGGTGATGGTCGAATTATCAAATCACGATGAATTATATGCAATTACCGAAGGCGATGAACGAATTCAATCCTTGCTTAGTGATCTTCCTGCAGGTTCAATAATCTATAATGAAAACGCTCATTGGGGACATATTTTGAATATGGAACAAGATATAGGTATTACCGCTATTCCAAGTTTGGGATTATTACATCAAACTCAATCGGTTCAAAACATTATAACAAATGCAATTATCAAAAATGACATTACCAATTTACAACTAGAGGGAATTACCCACGCGGTCTCATCACCGATGGGTGTGATGGGGTGGCATCTCGCATCATCACCTTGGTGGGAATTACTCGCCGATGAGGATGGTTCAAGACTTTGGGAATTAAGAGGGAATCTTGCAGTTTTCAGCGAATCGGTTTTTATTAAAATTGAAGGCGAAAATATGCGCCCGGATCCTTGGGAAAACCACAGATTTAATGATCCCTTCAACTTTGGGTCGAATCGTCTTCATCTTTACTCCGGGACAAAGAATGTAATCATCGATTCAACATCGGACCAAATGGTCTGTTTGGTCACAGAAAAAATAGGTGATATCGAGGCTTCATTCGAGGGGGAAATTATTCAGGGAAGCGGGTGGACTCAAACCTGTGTTCAGGGTGGGTTTTCTGAATATGAAATAAAAGTTGAATCCAAGAGCCATTATTGGCTCAACCCCTTGGGCTTGTCGGGCCGGGGTGAGCGGATTATCGACCAAACCGGCTTGAGGATACATTGGATTGAATTGAGTGTTCAAGTCGCAGATTTGGCGCAAACTTAGACAAGTAGAACAACACCCAAACTACCATGCGAGGGGTATTCATCATGCTGCCGACTCTCGATGAGGAGGAGGCTTTACCTCTAGTATATGGCCGAATTCCATTCGGTGAATTGGAGGATTTAGGTTGGAAACCGAGAGTATTTGTTATCGATGGCGGATCTTGTGATTTAACCCAAAAAGAAGCTCTGAAACTCGGTTGCGAATTCCACTGCCAATGGGGGGAAGGTAAAGGCGCTGGTATGCGGCAAGCATTTGACGCGTTTTTAGAAAGCGGCGACGAGGTATTGGTAATGCTAGATTCCGATGGAACATATTCCCCTGAAGAAATCCCACTTATGATTGAAAGTTTACCACCTGGCGGAGTGGTAATCGGAGACAGGCTAAGGGGGAGGTTACACCCTGAGGCCATGAGCCCATTCAATTGGATCGGCAACCATTTATTGACTTGGATGGCGGTATCTCTTCATGGCAGAGTAATCAATGACCTCTGCTCTGGTTTTTGGGCATTTACTAGAGAATCGATTGCAAAAATGCAATTGAATTCGATGAGGTTTGAAATCGAAGCGGAGATGTATACCTGCTGTGTCAATCGAAAGATTCCAATAAATCACCTGCCAATCAGTTATTCAAAACGTACCGGAATCGCCAAACTGGGTAGTTTAAAAGACGGTTCTTCGATAGCGAGAAAACTCATCATTAGGAAACTGTTTCCATTGCCCATAGAGGCTAAAAAATGACCTTCAATGTAGCGATTTTAGGTGCGACTGGTCTGGTCGGGCAAAGATTGCAACAATTGCTAGAAAATCATCCGCTTTTTTCGGTAAAAGCGATTTCTGGCTCGGCAAAAAACATTGGAAAACACCATAGTGAAATAGAATGGAGATTGGATACCGAAAGACCAATTTATAATTTAATGATCACTGCTATACATGAGATTGGGAATGTTGATATCGCATTTTCTGCCCTTCCTTCTAATATCGCAAAACAAGTTGAACTCGATTTGGTCGGTAAGGGGATTAACGTCTTTTCTAATTCTTCCGCACATAGGCTTACTTCCGGAGTCCCGTTGGTTATTCCTGAAATTAACCCAGAGGACTTTGAAATTTTTAACGGCCACGCCTGTGCGACCAATTGCACGGTAGTTCCGGTAGCGATGGGACTTTCTGGACTGAAACAGTTTGGAATCGAGGAGGTGGAAATATCAACCCAACAAGCCTTATCGGGAGCAGGGTGGAGATTATTATTCGATGAAAAGGCGCTTTCAGGTGAAGTCGATCCTTTTATCGAGGGGGAGGAAGAAAAACTCTGTTCTGAATTAAAACACCTCTTAGGCATTGACATCCCGGTCAAAGCTACCTGTAACCGAGTGGCTCAAAAGGATGGCCACTTGGTATTTGTAAAAGCAAAATTCAGAGATAAAATAACTCTCAAACAAATCAAAAAAGAGATGTCTATTGCAAATTTAAACCTACCATCATCTCCAACAAAATTAATAAAAATAATCGATGAATGTCCATCCAGAGAAAAAGATTTGTGGGCAGGTGGCGGAATGACGACAACCATAGGTGATATTTCAATATCTGAAAATGTAGTTAGTTTCAGCGCTCTGTCCCATAATACGGTAAGAGGGGCCGCTGGCGGTTTGATTTTATTAGCAGAATTCGCGGCCCAAAAAGCCTACATCACCAAATAGTGGAGCCTATTGAGCAGGGACTGGTGGTCGTATGGGCGTCACAGCAATGATTCCGGACATGACGTTCAAACAATTATACGATGAAGCCGGAAAACGCTGGGGAAATATTTGGGACCCCAATGCTGCAAGGCTTCAAATCATGCTTTTACTACCACGAAAGCAAAGAAAATTGCTCGAATTGCATGGCGATATGATCGACCACGGTCAACCAGTAATGGGAATTTTCAACCGGCCGCGCGCTCAAATCGATTTATTGGAAGGCCAAGGATTCGACCACCGTAGTGCATCCTTCCAATTCGTTGACTTAGCCAGCGCTGACCTCGGCCCTTGGATGCAACAATTGGTAACTCAAGAGGGCTGGTTGCGCAGTACTATCGAAATCGCACCAGTTCCATTTTCGATGGACGTACCAAATCAACGACCATTTGAAAATATCACAATCCTGTGTTTTAGGCATCCTGATTTACCCTCTTTAGCAACCTACCACCTGCCATATCCAATCACAGCAGTAAACGGCAAAGCATTCGTATCATTGCCACGCCGTCAAGCCGCGGAATTAGCCCGCCAACAGGCGGAAATACTTGGAATCGGACTCGCAAAGGCCGAACCGGAAGTAGTAGCGGTCCCACAAGTTGAACCAAAACCAATCATTGAACCAAAATCAATCATTGAACCAAAATCAATCATCGAACCAAAAATGGAAACCGAAGCGGCTTTCATCGCTCAAATGGTCCCAGATTTGCCGGTTGCACTACCTAGCCAACCAGAGGTTATCGAAAATGACGAGAGCATTCCCTTACCCGAGGCTGAGCCGGAGGTCGATGATTCACCACCGATCGGAAAAGAATTCAAAGCCATCGTTCAGGAATTATTGGACGAAGGGGTTGACCCATCGGATATGATGTCTGATGCGAGATTGGCTGATGTGCAAGAGAGAGCGATGGCGATCGGTTTTGAGACATGGCCAGTATTCATGCAAATGGTCACTTAAATCAGAAAGGTTTCAATAGAGGATAATAGGTGGTTGTGTCATGGCATTCTGTGTAAATTGTGGTCAGATGCAAGCCGATGGTACCCGATTCTGTCGATTCTGTGGCGGCCAACAACCCGGAGACCAACTCATCGCTCGACTTCGAATGGAAGCCGAAGCGATAAGGTATCAAGTTCAGCAAGTGCAAGCACAACAAATTCAGTACCAACAACAGCAGCGTGGCTGGTGAGATAAATGCGATTGCGCCACTTGGCAATCGCTTTGAGCAAATTGCCTCGTCATCCCTGTAATTCGGTCGAATTGGAACAATATCAAACCGAAGGCGATTTAGCAGCCAAGTGGTTAATGCTGATCGATGAAATCGATGGACTCAAAGGAAAGACCGTCCTTGATCTTGGTGCCGGAAATGGGATTTTGGGTCATGGTGCACAAATTCTTGGAGCCGATGTAATCTTTGTAGAATGCGCTGAAGATGCTGCATTATTATGTCAAAACTTAGGCCAAACAATCGTTGGAAAGGTCGGAGAAGTCGAATTGCCCAATGTCGATATAGTGATTACCAATCCCCCCTGGGGAGTTCAAACAAAAGGAGCAGATCGAATATTTTTTGAAACCGCTTTAGAGGTTGCTCCCGTTTTACATATCATGCATAATGCCAATGCGAAACATCTCCCAGAAGGAACAAAAATCTTGGATGCGGAGTTCAGAATGCCTGCAACTTATGGCCATCATACCAGCCGAACCGGCACGACATCCATCACCTGTTGGCGTATCGAAAGATGAGCGGGGTTCAAAGGTAATGAGCCCCCGGCCTCAACTATCCCATTCCCGTTACCCACCCGGGTAACACCCCCCTAAAACGATCGTGAAATTATGACAACTATCATCACTCCAGGCAATGTAATAGGTGCTGCAGACAAATTTGAAGCCGGAGACGGCGTAATGCAACAAAACGATGACCTAATCGCATTGGTCACCGGAACTTTAGTTGACAACGAGGGTAAATTATCTATCGAAAGTTATACTGATTTACTAGAGGTAGAGGTCGGTGATTACGTCATTGGAGAAGTTGTAAAACTATACGAAAAATCTAGCGAAATTCAGATCTTAAGCGTTGAAGGCAAAGCTAACCGTTCAATCGAGGCAAGCCAATTATTCGCACAATTACACGTTACTAAAATTACCGATAGATTCCTTCATCATTGTGCTGATGGCTTAAGACGCCGAGATATTGTCCGAGCAAAGGTAATCGATGCTGGTAGTGTTCTGCGAGTCGATATGAGAGAAGAAGATATTTGTGGCATACTATGGGCGCTTTGTCCACCGTGTGGCGATTTATTCACCGCTGACCAAGATGGCGACTGGAATGTGCTCTGTCCAACTTGTGATACTCGCTCCTTCCGTGCTCTTGCCGATGATTTCGGCGGCGCAAGTGGTAATGCAGCACTCAACGGTGCAGGTAAGCGCTGGGGTGGTGCAGCAGAAGCATTATTCGCCAAAGGAAGTGCTGGTCGTGCAACATTCATCGCCGAGGATATCCGCGAGGATGGCCGAGAGCGTGAATATTTCAAATTCGAAGGCGAAGGTGGTCAAAGCGGTGGCCGAGAACGACGTCAAAAAGCCGCACCTGGCTGCAGATTATTCATCGGTGGAATCAGTCGTGACCTCGAGGATGAAGAGTTAAAAGATAAATTCAAGGACCATGGTAAGATCACCGATTTTGCCTTGATGAAGGATGAAAATGGCAATAGCCGTGGATTCGGATTCATTACATTCGCTAAGAAGGAAATGGCTGATGCGGCGATTGCGGCTCTGAATGGTCAGAGAATCAAAGGACGCCCTCTTGGCGTTCGAGATGCCGATGCTCCAAAAGAGGACAAACCTCGTCAAAAAAGGCCTGATGGTGCAAGAATCTATGTTGGCAATATCCCATTCAAGGCGACTGAAGACGAATTAGCAGCATTGTTTAGAGATGATTGTGAAAGTGTTCACGCTGAATGGGCGACCGATAAAAGCGGTCGAAAGAAAGCCTTCGCTTTCGTCACCGTAAAACCAGAATCGGCAGCCGAAGCGGTTGCTGCAAAGTTGAATGGTTATGAGATGATGGGACGAACCATCAAGGTCGAGGTTTCAAAGCCTCGAGATCAAAATCAAAGAAATCAAAGGTCTGGGCCAGAGGGTGGAAAATCCCAAAGGGAACTCAGAGCACAGGCTGAAGAAGAGGAAGATTCTAAGAAGAAGCCTCGTCGCCACAAAAAGAATTGAGGTCTATTGAGATGGTTGAGTCGGGAGACCCCTCCTGGTTGGTTATCGACGGCTATGAAGATGAGCCTGCAGCCTTTGGTGTTCCACCTTATATCGGATTCCATATCCGCTACATCTGTGGGGTTTTAGAACAACAAAAAATCCCATATTCTTACCAAACCATCGATGGTTTTAGGCTCGATCCTAAGAGTTTAGAAAACCGATTGGGCATTATTATTTTAGCAGGTGCAATCGTCCCCGGAAAGTACCTTCGAGGCGCACCGATATCATTCAATGAAACCAAGAAAATCATCGCTTCGGTCGGCGGAGAAACCCCGGTCTTGTGCGGTGGTTGGGCCATCCGAGGTTGGCGTCAACAAGGGTGGAATCCACTAAAGAAAAATCTCTTTTTAGCTGTGCAAGATATCGATGCAACCCTTGCTCATTTCTTGAAAAATAATTCATGGAAACATCAACGAAGAAATGCTGAACAATGGACCGCCTGGGCTCATGCTGGCGCAGATTCATTGGCGGTAAAACACAATCCTGATCTCAATGGTCCCCTCACTTACGAAGTTGAGGTTTACCAAGGATGTGTCCGATTCAAACGCGGTTGCAAATTTTGTATCGAGCCAAAAAAGGGTGTGCCGATTTGGCGTTCGCCTGAAGATATCATCGAAGAGGTGAAAATCGCCCATGATAATGGGGTTGAGCATATCAGATTGGGCGGGATGACCGATACCTACACCTACATGGCTGAAGGGGTAAATGAAATGGAATATCCTCGACCAAATCCAGAACCAATCGCAAGATTACTGCATGGATTAAGAGAGGATGACAGATTGAAAATTCTTCATACCGATAATGGCAACCCCTCCATTATCGCTGAG
>CAUZVL010000014.1:0-11751 GCA_963583355.1 Candidatus Thalassarchaeaceae archaeon | reverse complement strand
AAGGTCAAAGTTGTAAATCCAATTGAAGAAATAGAATTATCAATTGAACAATTAAAAGAGTTGATGCAGCAATCAGCCCTGGAATTAGATTTCGAAAGAGCCGCGGTTCTGCGAGATTTAATTACTAGACGAGAGGCTGATCTTTGAGGAACCCTCCCCCCTCACTCGCAAGCAATTCGACCTTTGTCCCCATAGGGGACACCAATCGCCTCATTCATATGAGTGATTCACGCGGCCTACACCATGGCAATCGACCCCAATTCCTTCGACAGGCCGGTGGTTGACTATGATTTTCAAGCGGCAGATTCTCCGCGTGGGCTCATCGACCAGATGGCTGAAGCGGGCGGTTTTACCGCAACAAAACTCGCTTATGCCAGAGATATTTTGCGCACCATGAAAGCCGAGATAAACGCGGTTGACGCCGATGTGACCAAAGTTGCAAATTGGCTATCCTTCCCCGCTTGCCTTTGTGCTACTGGCACTAGAGGGTTTTTCCTTGAGGCAATTAAACAAAAGATGTTCAATGTGGTTTCGACCACCTGCGGAACGCTCGACCACGACATCGCAAGAGCTTACAAACACTATTACCACGGCACATTCGAATTAGATGATATCGAGTTGGCTGAGTACCAATTGATGCGATTAGGAAATGTGATCGTACCAAATTCATCCTATGGCGAAATAATTGAAAAGATGGTGATGCCGGTTCTTGAAGAGATTAGAACCGACCGTCTAAAGGAAACCGGTAAAACCGGTGCTGATGCGTGGATTGGCTTTGGCTCAGTTCACCTCGTATGGGAGCTGGGTAAAAGAATTGGAACGCCTGATAGTTTGATTTACTGGGCATATAAAAACAAAATTCCGATTTGCATCCCTGGAATTACCGATGGTAGTATCGGCGCTCAATTATTCATGTTTAGACAAAAATATCGAGATTTCCATATCGACACCCTCGCCGACGAACAGGTGATGAGCGACCTTACCTGGGAAGTGGAGAAATCAAATGCTCTAATGATAGGTGGAGGGATTTCCAAACACCACGTCATCTGGTGGAATCAATATCGAGGGGGGTTGGATTCGGCAGTATACATCACCACTGCGCCCGAGCACGACGGTAGTCTATCTGGCGCCCGATTAAGAGAAGCGATATCATGGGGTAAAATGCGCCCTGAAGCCCCCAATATATGTGTTGAGGGTGATGCATCAGTCCTGCTCCCACTACTTGGTAGTGACCTGTTTAACGAGTGATTTTTATGAAAGCGATCTTTCTTTGCCTGCTGATGGTATTATCGAGCCTCAGTGGTTGTTTTGGCAACGAGGAAATATCCGAAGAAGAAATCGAATCTGATCTTTGGAATTTTGAGATCGGTGAGCGCACTTGGTATCATTTCGCCAATGCAACTGCGGTTGAAGATGTCGCTGATTTCAAGTATGGCGGGCGCAATATTCCTTTTGAGGCTGAAGCGACCTATTACGGGATTGGCATGACTACTTTTGAGCCGACCATGGGAATAACTCAAACCGATACCCTAGTCATGTCATCGTACGGAAACGGACCGGCTGGTTCGACTGCTGTCGTATCTTGTGGACTTATTGGAATGACCGATTTGACTTATACTTGTGAAAATGTTTACGATCCGATTGCACCGGTACCAAATTCGAATGATCCCTATGTTTACGTCGATCCTTGGACCGGACGAATCATGAAATTTGACATGCACGCATTATTGGGGATGACCGTTGAGTGGTCTGATAACGATGGAGGGAGTTGGTTCGGCCCTACGGTTGCAACCGCGGCATATTCGGTACAAGACCACCAGACGATAGCTAGTTCAAAGCGCCCAGCAATCGCTCATCCAACCACTTGGATGTACTGCATCAACGGTAACGCACCTCACCCGCTATGTGCTGCGTCCGAGGACGGCGGTTCGACGTGGGGACCCGAAACATCGGGCGCACCGATTGATTGCCAATCGGGTGGATTGACCGCCCATTTGGTCGGAAGCGTCGATGGGAATTTTTACCGCGGAAATATTGGATGCGATGGCAGCGGATATTCGGTTTACCGAACCACAAATGCTGGGATTACCTGGACCGAGCATAAATTGCCGACCGAAGGAAGCGGTACTGCAAACACTTGGAATGCCGAAGAGGCTCAGGTCGAAGTCGATAGTGAAGGCAATGTCCATGCGATGTGGATGGGAGCCGACAATATGCCCTTTTGGTCATATACGACCGACCAAGGCAGCACTTGGTCGAATGCAACGATGATCGCCCCCCCTATAGGGCTCGAAGGAACCGGTTTCCCGGTAGTCGTAGCAGGGGATGCGGGAACGGTCGCTTTCGGCTACGTAGGTGATTCTGGCGATGATAATTGGAATGGTTACCTCACCTATGCGACCGATGCTTTCAATCTGACGCCATTATTTACAACCGTTCAAATCAATGGATTGGAAGATCCTTTGGATTTGACCGTCGATTGTGGCTATAACCGCTGCGGCGGCTGGGGTGATTTCCTCGACATCAGAGTTGATACATACGGCCGAGTGTGGTGGGCACTTTCCCACAATATTGCCGATCAAGGCATCTTTGCTACCATCAATATCGGACCAAGTTTAGTCAATGAAACAATTGAAATGATGCCAAGAATGGTCGCTGGCGGCCAACAAACCTTGTGATTACTCATCATTGAACACTTCGACCTCAGCCCAACGTTTCACGAAGTCTGTCATCTTTGATTTGAACCGGGTTGCTCTGACTATATGATTGTCGATCCAATGGTAATTACCGCCACGAGGTTTCCCAAATAAACAAGTGTGCCACTTGAATCCATTATCTGATAACCACTTTTCCGTCACCGCGCGATGTTCTTCGATACGAGCTGTGAAAAAGCAAATTTGGTGGCCTTGATCGTACCATTTATTGATGTGTTCGACCACACCGTCGAACACTTCGGCTGTTGCCATTCGCTCTGGCTCCTCATTGGGTATATCTTCACAAATGGTCCCATCGATATCGATGAGGTAATTCTTTGCACCATCTGGCAGACCTGGGCTTATCAATAATCCGCGCTCGTCGCTTAACTCCACTAGGTATGCCATCAACCGGTGCCCTACACCCACCTAGAAGAACGCTACTGTGGTTGCCTCAAGCCTGCGATTAAATTCATCAGGCCGGTTCGAAACGGAATCAAAGGGCGCCAACCATCACCGGTTAATTCCAAAAGAAGATTATGCAAGGGTTCGAGGTCTGGCCTTTGATTATCTTTCTCAATAATGGGCTTTACATTCATTCCTGAAAGTGAATGATTGAATAATGTCTCTTTTGTAAATTGGCCACTTTGGCCTTGCTGTGTACGTTGTAATAATAATTTGAACTCCGTGAATGTATCTTCCGACAACCATTCTCTACGGCCGCACATATGTATTGAACCGACTTTTTTTCTGAACTTCAGGATATGAGTAATGGCTTCAGCGGCATCCAATACGCACAACCAATATCTTGGCCCTGCGTCGATTTGTTCTCCGTTGAGCCAGGATTGTATTTCTGGAGCGAGCCATCTATCCGCCCGAGAAGGCAATAAATCATGAATGATTAAATCAACACCGACGACGATATCTGCAGGACTGCCGTCAAAAGAAATCGAAAACCCTTCTCCGGCTTTTGACAATTTAACAGATGAAAGCTTCAGTAGAGTAGAATTACGCACCGCATGAGAATCTTCGGATGCAATGACGTCGATATCCCATGAGAGTAAACGATCCACTACTGCCTCAGAAAGAGAACAGCAAGCCCCTTTGACCACAATCGCCATCAAACGATGCCAATCGTTCTCCTTTGAATAGGTTATTCATTAGCCAAAACTCAATTGGATTATTAAATTTTCAATTGAAGTTAATGTATAAAATTAAATTATGAACGATGATTATGCGACATCAATTGAAAGAAAGGTTTTGTAGCCCGGTCAAAAATGAAATTAAAAACAAACTGCAATTAGAAGACGCGACGATTATGCGACAAATGCAATTGGAAAACACTTCTTTGTAGGAGGCAAGTATAAGTGATGTCTCTATAGAGGGTTAATCGGCCAAGAGTCAATCGGGCCAAGGAGATGGGAAAAATGACAAACAACGATTACGACATCCAGGAGTTACTCCAGAGAGATGTATATGTGAATGATACAAAGGTGGGGACGATCGTAGGCGAACGTCACCACCCGAACGAAGCAAGGGTTCGCTCAATGCGAATCATGGTCGAGCCAGGTGTGGCCGACGAATTTATGCGTAAACCCGCAGAACTAGCACCGTTACACAAAGAACTGATACACAGCATCAGAACCGATGGAGGAGTAAAACTCTCAAAGTCGATGCGCGAATTACAGCGCCGTTGGAGAAATACCGTCAGAATCGACGAAAAACTTTACGCACCTGATGAAATGATGGACCGAGCCGTCCTTGACAACCAAGGCATGGAGATCGGAATCATCTCTAACCTAGTAAAGATCAAGCGCACCTACCGAGCTGTAGAAGTAAAGACGAGAGTCGGAGTCCAAAGCCAATACGGCGTACCCGCTACAATCAACATTCCAATCGCTTCATTAGCACGAACCAGAGAGCGCCTCGACGAGGTTGTCCTCTCGCGGACATTTGGGAAAATGCTGCTACTGCCTTCATATTTGCAGGCAAACGACGGCGAATTTGAGGACGAGTGAAACCCACCGTCGGATTTATGGCGGGAAGGCCGCACGGCCGAATTACCCAGTTGCGCGGGTAGCTTAGTCGGCTGGAGCACCCGGCTGATAACCGGGAGGTCGCAGGTTCGAGTCCTGCCTCGCGCACTTACGCCGTACTGAGGGCTTTATTTTTGAGTAGAAGTAGGAGTTTATATTTTGAGGAGTTTATTCGCCCCAATAATTAAACATGCCATATCTAATATTATTCGACAAATCTAAAAAATCACAAAAAAGTCTCAAAATCAAAAACGGAAACCCTCATTTATCCCCCTCACCGCACCCCCCAAACATGGTAGTGGTATCAGGTAGTAACTCGGGCGCCCTAGCCCAAGACCTTGCCGACCAATTAGGTTGGGACCACCACTCGCTAGAAGCACGCCGTTTCCCCGATTCCGAAGGTTATATCCGAATCCCTGAATCTGCAATCGAAGCCGTTCGAAGTGAGCCGGTCGTCCTCGTCTCAAACACCTTCCCCGATTCAGGAATAGTTGAGACATTGCTTCTGCTCGAAGCATTGAGAGACGTCCGAGCGGGAAATCTTGAGAACCTTAAGGAGATTGGCCCGCAAAAAATGGACCCAGTCGGTCCTGGAGTGTTAGTTGCAATCCCCTATTTCGGCTATTCACGCCAAGACAAAAGATTCCGCCCCGGTGAAGCGATATCGGCAAAATCGATTGGCCGATTGCTCTCGGCTCATTGTGACGGAATAGTCGTTTTTGACCTTCACTCCCCCGTCGCTTTGGAAGAAATGCCAGTTCCGGTAGCCTTTACCTCAGCCATGCCTGAAATTGCAACCCACCTCCAGAACACCGTCTACCCTGATTTCATCCTCTCACCTGACAAAGGAGCGATCGACAGAGCGAGTTGCGTCGCTAAAACCATCGGTTTGCCATTTTCCTATCTTGAGAAGACCAGAATCGACGCCCACACCATCGTTCACAAAGCGAAGGACTTGGATGTGAAAGGAAAGATTGTCGCCATTGTCGATGACATGATCGCGACCGGTGGGACTATTTGTAAAGCGGCTGATGCGCTTAGGTCTCAAGGAGCAATAGAAATCCATGCTTGTTGTACCCATGGATTGTTCACCGGTGGGGCCATTAAGAGATTGATGAATCACGTCGATGGAGTACATGCTACTTCGTCTCTGGCGAACTCCCGCTCTGTCATTAGTGGTGGTCCTGCATTGGCTCGTGGAGTCAAAGAATTGCTCGCAGGCCTTTGAATAAGCCTACCACGGCTCTATCCGTGGGGTTTATACTCGCGAGGTCGTGCGGAGCCTTGCTTCACATAAGCATGAGAGTGATTTCAATGAGTGCACACGTGTCATACGAAACCCCAAACGACCTCGCAGAGAAAATCTACGAAATGGTTCAAGCCAATAACAACGGACGAATGAAAAAAGGTAGCAATGAGGTAACTAAAGCTGCAGAACGCGGTTCTGCAAAGTTCATCATCATGGCAGAGGATGTCAACCCGCCAGAGCTTCTGGCTCACATCCCGCTAATTTGCGCTGAAAAGGGAATTCCATTCGGATATGTCCCATCGCAAGAATTCCTAGGTAAGGAATCCGGCATGCCTGCTGGTGTCCGCACCGCTTCCCTCGCACTACTCGAGATCTCCAAAGGAGCTCAAGAGAAGTTCAACGAAGTCCTAGAACTAATCAAAGAACTAAATAGTTAAGATCATTTTTAGATAAGGCCATTAGGAGGAATCAGAGATGAGCGAAGAATTAGGAGGATGGCCAGCAGAGGTCGTAGAGATTGTTGGCCGCACCGGTATGACCGGCGAGGCTACCCAAGTCAAAGTCCGTGTTAACGAGGCACCAAACCCTCGTGACGTCGGGCGAATTATCACACGCAACGTCCTCGGCCCAGTTCGAGTTGGAGACATATTAATGCTGCGCGACACCGGTCGTGAAGCACGCAAACTAAACTACAGGTGATCAAAATGCCAGAACAAAGAATCTGCAGCTTCTCAGGCGAGGTTATCGAGCCTGGTACCGGATTGATGCTTATCCGCCGTGATGGAACCGTACAATGGTTCGCTAATTCCAAAGCACGCAAAAACGCGATTAAGCTCAAGCGTAATGCACGCCGGGTCAAGTGGACCCGTCACTTCGTTAAGGGCGGCATCTGAAACAACCCGTTTCAATCGCTGCGCTTACATATGAAAGGCCAGTCGGCCAAATCGGTGGAATTGTCATGGAGACAACATATGTAATGGTAAAGCCTGACGGTGTACAACGTGGATTGGTCGGAGAGATCATTCAAAGATTTGAAAGAAAAGGACTTCAGTTGGTCGGCCTCAAGCAGGTCTCACCATCAGAACAAATTGCAAAGACACATTATGCTGTGCACTCTGAAAGACCATTCTTTCCAGGATTAATCAAGTTCGTAACCAGCGGACCGGTGGTTTGCATGGCTTGGTCCGGACGAGATGCAATTTCGGTTGCTCGTAATCTCATTGGACCTACTGACGGTCGCAAAGCAGCACCCGGAACTATCCGTGGCGATTTCGGCATGGATATTGGCTACAATATGATTCACGGATCAGATGCTCCAGAAGCAGCTGAATTTGAATTGGGACTTTGGTTCCCAGAAGGACTTAACGAGTGGACCCAAGATTCCCAATCTTGGGTTTATGAATGATTTTGCACACCAATTGCAAAATTAATAAATCTAATTGGAGGTTTCGACGATGACCGAAGGCGAAAAACCATCGGAAACACCTTCTGAACCCGAGATTGAAAGAGGTTGGCAACGCCAACCGATCGTTGCTGTTTTAGGCCATGTAGATCATGGGAAAACCAGCGTACTAGATCACTTCAGATCCCTTGGAGTCGAAAGACAAGCAAGTGTGATGAATCGAGAAGCCGGGGGCATCACCCAACATATCGGGGCAACAGAAATTCCAGCCAAGGTTCTAAACGATACCTGTGCGGGAATGACGGGTGGAACCGATTTCAAAAGTCCTGGACTCCTCTTTATCGACACCCCAGGGCACCAATCATTCACAAGTTTACGTAGCCGAGGTGGTGCATTAGCAGATATTGCCATCCTGGTGGTCGACGTCATGGAAGGTTTACGACCTCAAACCATCGAAAGTTTGAGAATTCTTCGAGAAAAGAAAACCCCTTTTGTCATAGCCGGCAATAAAATCGACAGAATCCAAGGTTGGAGATGCGAAAAAGGCCGGTCTTTTATCGAATCTTGGGCCGCCCAAAGAGAGGATGTTCGACAATTATTCGAAGAGCGTTATTGGAAATTACTCGGGCAATTTTCAGAACATGGATTTAATATCGAAAGATATGATAAAATTCGTGATTTCAAATCAAACCTCGCCATAGTTCCATGCTCTGCAAAGGACGGTGAGGGCTTGCAAGACCTGTTGACTGTAACCGTGGGTTTGGCCGAAAGATTCCTCGAAGATCGCTTAACCGACACCTTGGGGCCGGGCGAAGGTACTGTCCTCGAAATGAAAGACGAACAAGGATTGGGCAAAACCATTGACGTGATCTTAAATCGCGGCAAATTAAAGGTCGATGATATCATCACTTTGGTCGGCGCTGATGGCCCGTTTGAAACTCACATCAAAGGCATGCGCCGGCCAAAAGGGATGGCGGAGATGAGAGATGCAGGTGACAGGTGGGAAGTCTGCGATGAAGTAATAGCCGCATGTGGACTTAAAATCATCGCGCCTGGTCTTGAAAAGGTCTTGGTTGGTACAACCCTGCGCCAAACAAATTCGAAAGAAGAAAAGGCTGCTGCTATGATAATGGCGCGCAAAGAAGCTAATATTTCGGTCGAATTAGCAGAGGAGGGCATCATCATCAAAGCCGATACCATCGGTGGATTGGAGGCCTTGGCATTTGAATTAAACAAGTTGGAGATCCCAATTAGAATGGCTACTATCGGCCCGGTTAACAAGAGAGACATTCTTGGCGCACAGAGTGCTAAAGATCCACTCAGTCAGATAATTCTAGGTTTTTCAGTCAAAGGAAATACCGAAGTTGCTCAAAGATTAGAGGGCGATGATGCGGAGGTTAAATTCATCTCGAGTGAAATCATTTATCGGATTCTCGAAGAATTTGAGCAATGGCGAGCGGATACCAAAATCGCACTCGATGCAGAAGCTAGAGAGAATCTGATTTATCCGGGCCATCTACGCTATCTCAAAGACCATACCTTTCGAAACAAAGGTCCTGCAATCGTCGGAATGAGAGTCCTTGGAGGCCGGGTCCACATCGGTCAAAGGATTATCAAACTCGATGGAACTCAGGTCGGTAAAATCCGAAGTTTGCGCAACCGTTCATCCGATGAGGTGCGCGAAGGTAGGCAAGGCGACGAGTTGGCTGTCGCGATAATGGGACCAACTGTTGGCCGCCATATCGAAGAGGGAGACGAATTCTGGGTAGACATCCCTGCAAGCCATGTAAAGAGGCTACGCCGACTTGATTTAACCATTATCGAGCAGGAGATTTTAGAGGCAATTACCAGCCTCCATCGCAAGAATGACCACTTTTGGGGACGATGAATACCTGACTTCTTCTCACAATACCTTCAAGTATTGTGGTGCGGGGTTCGTACATTGTACCCAAGGGGGCTACTGTGATGAATGCGGGGATGCAAGCTGGAGGAGACCACCGAACAAAGGACCTGATTGCCACCGTCAGCGCTATTGCAAATTCATTAATGAATGAAGCCGCAAAGGTCATCATCGGCAAAAATGAAAACCTTCGAAGAGTAATGATTGGAGTTCTTTCAAACGGTAACATGCTGTTGGAAGATTTTCCTGGATTGGGAAAAACCATGCTCGCAAATACCTTCGCTCGAGCACTTGGATGTAAATTCAAGCGAGTTCAATTTACGCCGGATTTACTACCTTCCGATATTATGGGGACCTATATGTACGACCAGAAGACCGGAGAATTCAAACTTCGTGCCGGCCCTCTATTCTCCAATATTTTACTGGCGGATGAGATTAACCGTGCGCCACCCAAGACTCAAGCAGCATTGCTTGAGGCAATGGAGGAGAAGCAAGTTACCATCGAAGGTATCACCCACAAATTACCGGCTCCTTTCGTAGTATTAGCAACTCAAAACCCAATCGAGCAAGAGGGTGTATATCCACTCCCAGAAGCTCAAATGGACCGCTTCTTGATGAAGATGAGTATGGGTTACCCAGACCGGGCTGAAGAGAAAGCGATTCTCGCTCGAAGAAAACTCCGTGGAAAGGATGGTCACGACGTCGAACAAATCACCTCGCCAAAGAAGGTCGTCGCAATGCAAAAAGCACTCGAGACCATTCACGTTGATCCGGCGATTCTCTCCTACATCGTCGAAATTGTCCAAAGAACCCGTGAGGACCACCGTGTCGTCAACGGCGCTTCACCCCGTGCTAGCCAATCGTTATTCAAGAGTGGACGAGCCGCTGCTGCTATCGATGGCCGCGATTATGTCATTCCAGATGACATCAAAGGTATTGGTCTGCAGATCATCTCTCACAGAATTGTCATGAAGCCTGAGGCAAAGATTCGTGGAATCACCGGAATGCACATCGTGAGAAAAATTCTCTCCGAAGTCCCAGTACCCGTCATCCAACAGGGATGATTACATTGTTTACAATGCCACTCTTTACAGAGGGGCGCCGGTCTCGACCTAATGTATAACCGGGAGCCATCAATATGAATCCGTACAAAATGGTCGTTGCTGTCGCCAACCAGAAAGGCGGATGCGCAAAGACAACCACCGCAGTCAATCTTGCTGCTGCCCTCGCAAAAGGCAATTCAAAATTCAAAATACCACCGGCAAAGGTCTTACTTATCGACCTTGACCCTCAAGGTAATTGTGCAACATCTTTCGGTCTTGAGAAGAAAAAGATCAAAAAGACCGCTTATGATTTACTGGTAAACGATGGTGGTGAAGACCTTCCTTTAATGGAGGATTATTTGATTTCACCTGAAGATTTAACCGCCTCGATGCAAAAGGCTTGGTCGAAAAGAATGGATTCGGATAGAGTCCCTAAGGACTTGAGTGCTGAAAACCTGTGGCTATTACCGAGCGACATCCACCTCTCTGGTGCCGAAATTGAATTATCTCATCGAATCGGAAGAGAGACTAGGCTAAGAGAAGCACTCGAACCGATCATCGATAATTTTGACCACATCATCATCGACACACCTCCTTCACTAGGATTATTATCGATTAATGCTCTTTGTGCAGCCAATTGGGTCTTGATTCCAGTCCAAGCAGAATATTATGCTCTTGAGGGTTTCAGTATGCTAATGAATAGTGTAAAAATGATCCAGAAGAGAATAAATCGCAATCTCAAAATTTTTGGAGTTGCGATGACCATGGTCGACCAACGTTCTAAACTCTCGATGCACGTTTGTGATGAAGTGATGACAAAAATTCCGAAAAAAGTGTTCAAGACACCGATTCGCCGGCTTGCAAAAGTTGCAGAGGCAGCCTGGACCGGAGCACCAACCGTCATTCTAAACCGGCCCTCGAATAGCGGGGCTGGAGCAGGAAGTAGGGAATATTGGTCTTTGACTAGAGAATATCACCTTCGAGTTTTGGAGATGAGAAGGGAATTCGGGGTAAATGAACATCCGCGGCTATTGCTCGAAAGACAAGGCCGGTCGTGAAAATCTACTCCTCAAAACAGATTTTTGTTGACTGATTTACGCGCGGTATTCAAGTAGTCTATAGACACGAACCGTTTTCATGACAGGAGAAGGCATGACCTCAATTAGTGTCAGTTATGAAATTCGACGGCAATTAAACACCTTGAGAACCATGGATGGTTATCGTAGTGTTAACCTCCTTTTGGGGGATTTGCTCAGAGATTATAAAATGGCCAAAATGAATGAAGAATTAGAGGACTTACGGGCTCAAGTGAAAGATATCGCTGATGTAAGTGCCGATCATCTGGTCGAGAGATTGAATCTTTCCCCATTCAAAGTTTGAGGTGAAAACGATGGACTGGAGACCAAATGGATACAAAATTTCTACCCA
>CAUZVL010000013.1:0-11796 GCA_963583355.1 Candidatus Thalassarchaeaceae archaeon | reverse complement strand
ATCGGAGGTTCCGGGTGGGAAATCTATAATCAAATAATCCAAATCCCCCCATTCTACATCACCGATAAACTGCTGGATTGCACCAAGCTTTATTGGTCCACGCCAAACGACTGGAGTGTCCTCGTCCTCGAGTAAAAAAGCCATCGAGATGACCTTAACTCCAAGATGCCCTTTGGCTGGATGAATCCTTCCATCCATCACATCGAGACGATGGCCATCGAGACCCATCATCTTGGGAACATTAGGGCCGGTGATATCGATATCCAATAGTCCGACCTTCAATCCTTGTTGAGCCAAAGATAGAGCAAGCCCGGTTGCGACGGTCGATTTTCCGACCCCTCCTTTGCCGGACAGGACCATAATTTTGTGCTTGATCGCTTTACCCATCTGGGCGATTGCCATCTTCCGCTTCATCTTATTATATGCTTGTTCCATTTGCTTTTGGTCTTCTACCGAAGTCGCTGGGTCTGCTTGTCCGGGAACATTTATCTTAACTTGAGAGTCAGCCATCAACCGGTTGGGTGGGCGAGTCATACTTCAACCCTCTTTCGGTAAAATATTGCAAAATCAATGCTACAGCCACCCAAATTACAATCGTCCACGATTCATTCATTTCAGCATAAGCCCAGCCCAAACCTGCCGATAAAAATAAAACAATAATTCTTGTGTCCCTTACATTACCACCCAGTAAGTGTAAGAAATATCCTGCGAATAATGTTTGAATGGTGATCAGTAGTGCTATCAATCGGAAAGTCATATCAAAGTTATTGGCTGCTGCAATAATATGGGCTACGAATAGAATTGAATAAATAGCAGCATAGGCCAGAATTGGCTTCCACATATTTCAATCGATAAGAGTCTGGTTCTTATGTCTCACTGAATAACGGCTATTATGAGAGATTTAGTTCTCAGAATTGATGCGGTGGGATTTTGACTGATACTTGCGGCCTTGCGGTTGACTTTTTCTAAAAGACTGGTAAAAACATTGAACTGCGAATCAAAATATTGAGTTGACAAGGCCGATTCAATCAAATAGTGTCCTCCGTTGGGAGGCCTGTTCTGCGAGAGTAGTGTAGTGGTTATCACCGGGCGTTGCCAACGCCTGAACCCGAGTTCGAGTCCCGGCTCTCGCATTTCCACCCTGATTCGCGACTACTGTGGCTAAGGGTTAATAATTGGTCAGAACCGTGGACAAATCGTGGTATTCCAACTGCGGACAGCCGTCCTATAAGGAACATATAACTACTATATTCTCTCGTTTCGATTCAGCGAAGTGTCACTTTGACGACGAGGATGTGGAATCATAGTTATTAAGGGAGCCGCCGAGAAAATTCTCAAAGGAGATGTCAAGGGTTTAGTTCAAGATGTTTCATTACAACTTGAACGTTCAATCGGACTTGTTGGCGTGATTATCATCGCCCTATCTGCTATGCTTGGATCGGGACTATTTGTTCTGCCATCGTTAGCTGCTGGTATGATGGGAACCGGGATTTGGCTGGCATATGTAGTGGCCGCGACAGTCGTTTTACCCGGAGCTTTGTCCCAATCGGAACTCGCATCAGCAATGCCTACATCTGGTGGCTCTTATGTTTACATCGAACGGACATATGGACCTCTATTAGGCACTATTACCGGCTTAGGCTTATGGGCTTCTTTTTTGTTGAAAGCCGCGTTCGCATTGATTGGGCTTTCGGCTTACTTACTCGTGCTTTCGATATATTTTGAATTTGATTTTAACCTGAAATTAGTCTCTCTTGGAATTTTAGCTATTATCTTATTGATCAACATAATGGGCGTTAAGAAAATAAAAACCATTCAAGCACCAATTGTCAGTCTTGCCGTGCTCCTTCTCCTCGCTCTTTCGATAAGAGGGTTCTTCATGCCATCCTTGGATTTAGGCGGCCCATTAGAATCAGCATTCAGCACCGATCCATTCACTTTGGCTGAAACTGCAGCATTCGTTTTCGTCGCATATGCAGGAGTTACAAAGGTCGCTGCTATCGCAGAAGAGGTGAAGAACCCAGGGAAAAACCTACCAACTGGAATCATCATTTCATTGATTACAGCAACCATCCTCTATGCTGGTGTGACCTATATTATGATGGCAACACTTGAAGGAGAATGGTGGATTGTAGACGGTAAGACCATAGAGAATCCAATCCATGTTTTTGCTGAAACTTTAGCTGGGAGTGTTGTCGGTTTAATAGCCGCAATATTGGCAATTTTTACGATGGCATCTATGGCATTAGCCGGCGTCCTTGGTGCTTCACGATACATCTTTGCTATGGCGAGAGATAATCTATTACCGCAAGCACTAGAAGAGGTAAACGCAAAATGGGAAACGCCTCATTGGCCAATATTGATTACCGGTTTAATGATGGCTTTGACTATCTTGTTTTTGCCTGTGAAGGATGTTGCAAAGCTTGCTTCAGGATTCCAAATAATGATTTTCATATTCGTCAATTCATGTGTTATCGTATTGCGTAAAATTAAAAGTGGCCACGAATGGTACGAACCAACCTACAAATCACCACTCTTCCCCTTGACTCAAATATGGGGGATTGTAGGCGGAGCCGGATTACTTATCGTCATGGGTGAAAAAGCATTTATTGGCGCATTGGCCGCAGTAATTCTTGGAACCACCCTGTACTACTTTTATGGCAGAATCCATACAAATTCAAGGACCACTCCATTCCAGACATTCCGTAAAGAATTCGTCAATCCTTCCCAATCTGAACACGAAAGACGCGAATTAGCATTCCATGCTTCAGATCTGGGCGGGAAGAATCACCTGACCCTCAGAGAGTTCCAAAGCGCAATCCATGCCCTCAAATTTTCCTATACCGACGAGGAATGTAGAGATATTTTCCATCATGTCGATACCGACGAAAATGGAGTCATCGATATCGATGAATTCCTGGACCACTTTGAATGAAATATTGAATTTCACTTTTCGATGGTTATAGCCAGCGTATAGATGATGATCACTCACTTTCATCGGTAGTTGACTTTTTCATCTTCTTGACTATCCGTGGGATATATGCTACAATTGCAACCACTGCAATCGCCGAAATAATGAGTGTAATGTTCCCCCGAACATCGGTAATTGACTCACTCCCTACATATCCGAGATAAACATAAGCAAATCCTCCCGGCAACATGAATAGCGCGGTTGGCCAAAGAAAATCCCACAACTTAATTCTAGTTAAACCAAAACTGTAATTTAGTAAATTGTAGGGGAATAATGGGACGATTCGAGTAAAAGCAACAAATCTCCAACCTTCTTGTTCAACCCCCTCCTTCATTTTTGCCAATCTGCCATCTCCTACCCTTTTTTCAACGAAATCAGCGGCTAAGTGCCTAGCGGTTAAGAAAGAAAGCGTGGCTCCAATCGTGGCTCCGGTAATCGCGTATAAAGTACCCCACCATGGGCCAAATAATGCTCCTGCTAAGGTGGTTAAAATCCATGCCGGCAGGAAGAATACCGCTGAAATAGCGTAGATTGCGATGAATATTATCGGGCCCCAATCACCTGATTTGTGTAACCATAACTCGATGGTATCCGAACTAAAATAATCTCTTTCAATCATTCCGAACAATATTGCAACAACCAATAAAGTCAACAAAATTACTCGAATGGTTTTTTCTTTTCTCAAAGCCATATTAATTCACATCAATACATGGATTCTAATAAGAACACTCATTCGAATTGCCGCTTCTTGAGCCAATATAAATTTGGCATTGAGTGCACCCATTAATTGGTCTTCAAGCGTTATATGTAATTATGTCGACTGATTGCTGTGTTTAAATTAATTCTCATTGCTAGCCCAAGAATATGATTGCCAAATTACTTTTGGTTGATTTTCGTTCAGCCATGTAATTTCATCACTTTCTAAATAATTTTTAATAAAAGCAATTATTCCTTCTCGCCCACCAAAATCTCTTTCATACCAACGGAAAATTGGCGATAATGATAACTCGTTAACTTCACGGTTGAGAATTACCCCTCCTGCAGTAATGAAATTATGTGTGGCCAGTTCCAGCTCCTCATCAATACTCTCGGCACTGTATAGACCTTCTCTCAACGGCGGACATGAGGCCGATGCACAATTTAGAGCAAAGTGAATTTTTGGTTCGTCAAATTGTTTTCTAATCAACTTGTTTTCTAATTTCCAAAGAGACATTTTTTTCCCTCCTACTACGATTTTTTTAACAAAAAAGAATTGGAAAAACCACCACTTTGAATCGAGGCCTTTTTTTAAAAACCCCCGATGTTTAGCCCTTAATTTAACCACTAAACCTAAGACAGATATATTGTAAGCATTAATAAGGAATGCAAGTTTTTCTGACCTATTATTCAAAGTATTAAGGTCGGTTTCGGCTATCCATAGTAGTTTTTCATCTAAATCAGGGCGGCAAGTTGCTGCTAACAAGTCATAATCAACACCCTCGCCTGAGATTGCTCCGCCAAGATATTTCGTGGCCTTTATCACCATCGGATCCTCCTATAGAAACAATACATTACCCATCTATTATAAATCCCCTGTTGGAGATCGAATGCTCCATTCTTCTCAATAAATTATTGAGGCCTTTCTTCCAATATTTTTATTCAAGAATCTATCGAAAAATGCCTAGTAATCTACAGGAATTATTATTGTAAACAGCAGGTTTCTATAATAGGAGCAAGTGAAAAACGATGGTCTTGACCTATATACATTGATTTTGGTCAAGCCTCTCCGAATCCGCCAAGCCCTGAACCACCTTCACCATCTTCGCCACGCCTGATGTAGAAGACGGCACCGGTGATCAATACGATTAATAGGCCCCCCATCGCAATATAGGTCAAAAGATTTGAAGATTCAGTTTTCGAACCGGTAAATGGTAAATCAGATTCTTTTATGGTTACTCTAATCGATTCTTCTGCAGTATCCATACCATAACTATCTCTTGCTTTGACCAAAACATTGTAATTGCCCAAAGACACTCCACTTCTAACGGTAAATGTAACGGTGTAGATTCCGTTTTCAGAGTGACTCATCGCAATCCAATCATTTTCTTGGCCAGGTGGTGCAAAAATCCCTAATTTCGCCTTGACAAAGAACAGACCGTCCGCATCGACTACCAATACTTCAAGCGTATATTCGATATCATCATCACTTACCATTATCTCTCTGATCTCTCCGATTTCGATTTGAGGTGGAGTGTTGAGAACAGTGATGATCAAATCTTCATCGTCCGGTGAGGGTATGTGATGTTGGTTGGTTTTTTGGGTTGAACTTACTGTGATGAACGAATGACTAGAACTGGTTGGGACATCAGACCCATCAACCATTCTGACCTTGAGTAAATGTGTTCCCGGCGCCATCCCATCCGGGATGGTGGCCTCCCCGATCCACAGATCACCGATCTTTTGTAAAGCGGTTAAATCCCCGCCTTCTGCTCTTAAATCGATCTCGACTGAAGAGACACCGTGGCCATCGAATACCTCTGCGTTGATAATCATCATTTCACCTCTTGAAATTAATTGTGGAACCGCGGTGAACGATAATAACCGAGGAGGCTGGTTTCTTACTTCGACATCGGTTGAACCGATTGCAATTGCATCGAATACATCTGCAATGGTGATATTGATTGGTAACTGGCCTTCTTCTAGACCTGTTACGCTGATAACTGAGGTCCAAATATCATCGCCAATAATTCTGTCCCCATTCAATCCTTTATCGTTCAAGGAAATTATATCTCCACCGAGGGCGGACAAATCTGCTTCTACGCTTAGAATATTGAAATCGATATCTGAAACTCTTACTTCAAGATGTGCAGGAGCGCCATCTTCATTGAAGACCAAACCTTCTCTCAGTGTTGTCGAAATTAATGTTGGTGCACTATTATCATCCGCCGAAATTATCGAAGGCGAAAGCACCCTGTTGACGCTTTGGTTTTCAGTCAAATTGACCAATGCTCCTTCATCGCCAAAAGCCATTTGTAAAATTCGCTGAACTTGCACATTGAGTCCAGATAGCGGACCATCATTGATGAGATTTCCATTTGCGGTTCCAGTTACGCCGTTTGAGTAAACTCCGGTCCAAGCGACCGTATCAACCAAATGGCCATCCATTGCAACCTGCTGAGATTGCCCTGCTGTAACCGTTAGAGACATATCTGCTTGAGCAGATAATACGAATACATCTCCGGGCATTGCAATCATTGGTGTGAAGCCGGTTTCACGGGAGATTTGAACATTCCCAAGGGAGTCTTCGACCCCTGGAGGCTCGGGATTGATTTGAATCGGTGAATCCGCTATCAGTTCGTCTCCACTACTCGGATCTGGGCCGGTTTGAGACCAAACCCTCCTGATGGTTCGATTGTCCCAATCGGATTGGACCGCATCGTAAGACCAAGATTCGTTATGGCTTGCTCCGGCCTCGAATCTATCCGAGGGAAATCCGTTCACCCCTGTAATATTGAGCCAGTCTTCTTGATGGATTACAATCACATCGAATTCAGTACCTGTATCGTTGGCTTGGGTACCGGTCGATTCGATATTTCGGACCACCCCGAATGTTCCTTGAGCATCACCGCTGATGATTCCATCAACGTGTAAATTATCTATCATGGTCAAACCGTCCTCGGTTTTTTGGTGGAAATCGTAAATTGTACCATTGACTCTAACAGAGGAATTATTATCATTTCCTGTTACTCCAAAAGTACCATGGCCGACCAGATGATTCAATTGATCAACCCTGACTCCATCTTGCCATTTTTCGAGGTTTTCGAATATGTCAAGTGAAATATCTAGAGTGATGTCGTCGTTTCTAATTTCTAATTCAGCATCACCTTCATATTGCCGAAAATCTAAGCGACGAGTGCCGTTTGAATCCCAAGTCTCAATCAATAATACAGCTAAAGTCCCATTCAGGTCAAAGGACTCATTATCTTCATTACTATGAATTCCAATCGTCCCATTGGCTTCTAATCTAAACCATTCATCGATTACTCCATCAGTCATACTACGATTGATCCAAGCATCCGAAACGGTTCCTTGAATCTCCATATTGCCTTGATCTGAATCACCTATAACCCCTATTGTTCCTGCACCTCGTGCGTCGAATACTTGACCGGTAAGCAAACCGTTTACGATGGTTTCATTTTTCCAAATCGATTCTAAATCAAGGTCGAGTGCGAGTCCACCATCTTCTGTATTTGATACAATGTAAAGGGTACCATTGCCCCTTTCCCAAGATTCAAGGGTGTTGTTAATACTCTGTTGCCAACCTTGGCCATCAAAGATTAACAAATATTGTTGGCTGCCATTTTCGTTAACCCAATTTTGATCCATAGTCCATTTAGAATTGAGTGTGACCTCGTGGTCAGCCAAAGGTTGCCCCCAAAGCCCAACTGTGATATCGCGAGAAATCGAACCGATGGAAATTGTGATTTCATCACCATACCCAATGGTGGTATTGAGAATTAATCTGAGGTGTTCCCCCGTGGTATCATAGATGAGGTCGACATCTTGAGCGATTCCATTTTTCAAGTGGATAGCGGTTACTTGAGAGAGATTTACCTCTCCGGTTAGAATGTATGCGTGGTCATCATTCCAGTCGACTAAGATGTTAACCGGTTCGTGTGAATCGGCAGAACTGAGCGGAATTACAGAAGTTAAAAAGAGAATCGCGATAACAATAGCCCTTGCACTCATATGATGAGGGTTAGGCTGCTCCCCTTCAAGGGTTGTGCATTCCTGTTCGGTTATCCCCAATGCTCAGAGGTAAATGCATTCGGATTCTTGACCTTGTCACCGTCACGCATCCAAATACCGCCGCCATCGCCATAAACGTCGCCGAATGGGTCGATTGAAACCTCTTTTACATCTCTCGACATATACGCCTTTACTCGGTCGCGCAATTCCGGCTTAAAGCGCCAGTAATGGATCCTCCATTCACGACCATCCCAAAGGGTTGTTTCCTCGGATTCGGTGGTGAGTAAATCGTAATCTTGGAACATGTAGAACAAATTCCGGTCGGTTGGTTCGAGAGCGTTGTCGATGATTCGATCGTAAAATCCAAAGAATCCAAGAGCGTGTTCTGCCATTCCACTTGCGACCTCTGGATCCATCTCCATGTCGATGTGTTGTCGAATTGCTAGCGTAAGGTCACCCATTGTCATTCCCATCTCAATCACCGGCGCCGGAGCCATAGGTCGGGGACCTTTGCATCCGCTGCGCAATAATATGTATAGGTCGAACTCCCTAATAGACACTTCGCTCATTTTGGCTGTTTCGCAGCGTTCAAAGGGGAGATTCGACCCCGCAAGTGTTGATGGAAGGGTTTGCGGAAGGCAATTTTCTCGGTTTATCCGAGCCTACTGGTGCTATCGATATCGTCGTCGCATCGGTTCCATATGAACTCACCACCTCTTACGGCCAAGGTACGGCCGAGGGGCCGGCCGCTTGTATCGAGGCCAGTAACCAAGTCGAATTATTCGATGATTATCTCAAAATGGAATTGCCAGCAGGCGCAAATATCCTTACAGCAGCACCTTGGGACGGTGCTGGAGATTCGCTCCAAGAGCAATTGGACAATATTGGTTTGTATGCGGCGTTGCAATATAAAAATGCAAAATTCCCACTTTTTTTGGGTGGCGAGCATGGGATTTTACCAGGGATTCTCAGAGGTTGCTCAAAAAAAGTGACTTTGGTTCAAATCGATGCCCACGCAGATCTTCGCGACCAACTCGATGGTGAACCGTATTCCCACGCATGCGCGATTGCTCGAAGCCTCGACGAGGGCGCGGTGGCGGTCTATCAAGTCGGAATTCGCGCATATTGTCAACAAGAAGCAGATTTTATCGAGAATGACGACCGGGTCAACACTTGGTTCGCACGAGACGTTATGGGCCCATCTAGTGGCCAAAACTCTTGGGCTGAGTGGTTAGATGCGATTTCATCGATAAAAGGACCGATTCATTTGACCATCGATATCGATGGCTTAGATGGGACACTAGTACCAGCAACCGGCACCCCTGTTCCGGGAGGGCTCACCTTTTGGCACGCAGCGAAGACTATCGAAACCCTATTCGAAAATTGCGAGGTTATCTCGGCTGATGTCAACGAGATCGTCGAGCAAAAAGATTCGCCTTTAACCCAATTTACCGCGGCGATGCTCGCTACAAAAGTTATCGCTGCTCAAATCAAAAACAATAGGAGGTGAGAACTTGGCACATGGCGCACATATCATGCTTGATTGTACTGGAGCAGAAGGAATTGATGGCCGATGGATGCTCAAACTAATGCAACGAGCTGCCGATTCTAGTGGCGCCAGAAGAGTCCATTCACATGTAGAAAACTTCGATGGTAGTGTTTCACCGCCCGGGTTTGCAGCGGTAGTTTTACTCGATGAATCCCATATTAGCGCTCATTGTTATTCGGATAGAGGATGGCTTGCAATCGATGCTTTCACTTGTGGGAATACCGACCCAGCGCGAATTATTGAAATAATCGAATCTGAATTAGAACAAAAATATCCAGAGATGGTTATCAATCGGAGAAAACGCTCAGAGCGGTTCTTAACCGAGCCCACCAATGGAGGAGTTCGAGGATTCGTCGATCGACACTTCAACCATTTTAATGCCGGAGCTTTGAGGGATTGTGCCCAATCCCTCGACGAATTTCTTTGCGCAGGCGGCCGATTGATGGTTACCTTAGCCGGTGCCATGAGTACCGCTGAGATCGGCAAATCTTTGGCTCCAATGATTAGATCTGGTAAAGTTCATGCCATAACGTGTACCGGAGCAAACCTTGAGGAAGATATCTTCAATTTAGTTGCTCAACCACATTATCACCGAATTACCGATTGGAGAAATCTATCTAAACAAGACGAGGTCGAATTACATCGAAAAGGATTCAACCGAGTCACAGATACCTGCATTCCAGAAGATGAAGCAATTCGCCATATTGAGGCTAAAATTCTCGCGCAATGGAAGAATAATATCGCGTTTCCCCATCAACATTTGATGGCGATTATCGATGATTTAGATCATGCTATTCCAAGCGAAAATTCTTGGTTATTAGCGGCTAAACAAATGGATATCCCGGTCTATGTGCCCGGCTGGGAGGATTCTACCCTCGGGAATATTTTCGCATCACATTGTATCTCAGGCCAAGTCGATAAGGAAGCGGTAAAATCTGGAATCGATTATATGATGCACTTGGCTGAATGGTATACCAATGCCGAACATCCAATCGGATTCTTACAATTGGGCGGTGGAATCGCTGGTGATTTCCCGATTTGTGTAGTTCCAATGTTGCGACAAGATATGAATCAAGATGTACCACTATGGGGTTGGTTCGCCCAAATTTCTGAATCGAGCACGTCTTATGGCGGATATTCTGGGGCACCACCAAGTGAAAAGATCACTTGGGGAAAACTCGCGATCGATACCCCGATGCATATCATCGAATCGGATGCAACTATCGTCGCCCCAATACTTTTCTCCTACATCACCGATTGTTGAATTATAGTCAGGTTGATGACTTAAGTCGATGTGGGCCAAATATGCGCAAGGCCATATTGATGCTAGCAGTAATGATGCTGGCCTCGATTCCAACCGGTCAAGCACAACAACCTGACATCACCCAAGAACATTGGTACCACACCTATACGACCTTGACCATCGATGTTAATTCTTGGGCTGATGATTACCCTGAAATCGTCGACCTAACCAGCGCTGGCACTACCGAATTGGGCAAGCAATTATGGGTGGTTAGGATTTCTGATTGGTCAAATGAGACCAAGGCAGATGGAAGTGAAAAAGACATTGTTTACATCGATGGTGGCCATCACGGTAATGAGCACTTAGGCACGGAATTGGCGTTTTTAACCGCCGAATGGTATATTGAAAATTGGAATTCTGGAAATGAAGAAGCGATTCGAGTTCTAGAAAATACCGAGCTTCACATCCTCATCATGCTCAATGCAGATGGTAATGATTTCGATACTCGTTGGAATGTAAACCAAATCGATCTCAACCGAAATTACGATCACCACTGGTCTGAAGAAGAGACTCAATCTGGCCGTGGCGGGCCTTTTAGCGAGTCTGAAACATTTAATAATGCAAAATATATGAATGAGGTTGTAAGCAGGGCTGACCTCTATGTTACGATGCATACTGGAGTTTGGATAATGCTGCATCCTTGGGGTTATATTCCCGACCAACCAATCGATTGGGAGTTGTTTCATTTCATTCGTGACGATGTCCATGAAAACATTTCTGATATCCCAATCCGTAATGCAAACCAAGGATTATACCCGAATCGTGGTACTAGTCGAGACTATGGCTATGGGATTATGGGCTTCCCGACCTTCACCTTTGAAACCGACGATGAGCAATTCTTGTTGGGCACGACTGAATCTCTGTCCGACCGCTTGGGTGAAGAGCTTGAGGTCATGCGTTATCTCATCGATGATGTGTGGTATTGGCGGGCGAGATTAGTAGTTAATTCGATTGAGATCAACGACCAAGAAGTCACATTTCAAATCGATAACCTTGGTCGAGCAACCACGAGAAATGCAACCTTGAATTTTATAGATTCCGATAATGAAACTCTATGGCAAAGCGAAAACTTTACCGTGAATGCAACCAATTCAACCACGATAAAAGCCGATGGGTTCAATCCAAATAAAGAGGGTAGTTGGGTCTTAATCTATCAAAAAAGGATTATCGACTCGTCATTATTTGTTAGTGAACCGGTCGATTCAAATTTGGTTAAAATAACTCAACCCGAGAATGAAAACTGGT
>CAUZVL010000012.1:0-12106 GCA_963583355.1 Candidatus Thalassarchaeaceae archaeon | reverse complement strand
ACCAAGACGATAACCGAAAGGATTGCAAATACCCAAACCAATGGGTTTTCACGTGGCGAATCAAACCATCCCATGTAAGACATGTAAACGATTTCGACCCTGTGTTCTGCACTATTATCATCATTGTTAACCTCGATAATTACATCTTCAGGATCGACGACAACCCTGATTCTATCCACGCCTTCTTTAGCATTCCATGTTACACTAACCGGGATGGTTTCACCAGCTCCAATTGAATTCAAAGAGGTTGAATCGAATGGAATTATATCGTTTCCTGCATAGAACGAAACCTTGAATTGACTATTGGTCGCTCCACCGATATTTGAAACATCAGCAGTGATGGTAATCGTTTGGCCAGGAGCAACATGGGCATCCGATAAATCAATGCTGCTAATCTTCAATTGTGGACCTTCTGCCCCCAATCTAACCCATTGGCGCTCAAAGTCGTTATCCATACTTGCGATTTCGGGAATAGGGCTAGCCTCTGAATTAGAAACCACAGGGAATTCGTTCCCAGCCGAATCATATCCGGTCAGATAGAATCCGATCCAATCGCCTTCACGTGGCGAAATAACTCCACCATCGGTTAGATCAATTGTTCCAGTCCAGATGATATTTTGGCCATCTTGTTGCATTCCTAGGCGATCGCTTCCAGCACCTAAGGTCAGCGTTCTACTAGAATCTCTCATCACCCAATGGACGAATTGTTCAGATCCGGTCATATCCGCATCCTCTGTTCCGTGGAATTCAACCTGAATCTCGGTCAAATCAGTCGAAGTCGAGATGTCGATAACATTGACCGGTTGAACCCTACTAACCACTCTAGGTGCGGTATCATCGACGATAACTCGCAAGGTTGTAGAAACGGTTTGGCCAGTCATATCCTCGCCTTCACCCGGGATGCCTTCGATTGAAATCAAACAGGTTCGGGTCGGTGATGAGCGTAAGGATTGAGCGCTTGAAAGTGGGACTTCGACCGAGTATGTACCATCTGCTCCCAAACTTCCATCAGACCAAATTCCTTCACCGTCGAAAACCTCGACAACGATTGCAGCATTATTAGGTGCTGGCACATTAGATCCTTCAAATACTATCTTTCCACTAAACTCTAATCTGTCATCGTTTCTGACCCTACTGCCATCAGCGATTAAACCGGTTCTAGGTTCGCTGATATCTTCGACCAAGAAACTAGAAGCGTCTAAAACGAGATCGTTCTCAACGAAAAAGGTGTGTTCAGCGATAATATGGCGAGTAGGATGCTCAGATCCTCTCTCTTTGTATTCTAGCGCAAGGTCGCTGATGTCTTCATCAGGCCAATCCCAACCGATGGTGAAATCATAATCGATCAAAATCCAAGGCATCCCCGAGCCATTTGTTGTTTGAATCATATTAGAGGATTGTGCCAATGTGATGAATTCAGAATTTGAGCCAAACATGTCGTTTATTCCGTAATAAGAGATTCTTTGCTGGTCGACCTCTTGGTCCGGCCCTTCGAAATCAAATACCAAATCGATATATTCAAAGTCAATTACGGTATTTGCATCGATTAATCCAATCGAAATTCGCTGTGAGGTGCCAGAATATATTGCAGCCCCGTCCGAATGCCCTTCCCAAGTTAAACCGGTGAAAATTGCACTCTCGTCTTTTCGAGATCTAAACGTAGCATCGTCGTGGTCGAACCCAGGGCCAGATTCCCAAGTTACAACCTCTTCATCGATGATTGTACTATAGTGAATCGGATTACCTGCTTGGTCGCCACCGTCCCAATAATAAGATACTCGGCCCATATTGGGATTTCTTGAATGGTCGATGGAAGTGATGAACCATTTTTGGTCCGTCAAAGTTGAATTTTCAACCACTTCAGAAGCATATTCCGAAGGATCTGCTTCTCCATTTCGATTCATGTCATGGTCAGCTTCAACCCAATAGAATAGAGTTAATTCAGTTGGGTCTCCAACCATATCGGCTACATGAACCTTAACCTCTTGATTAACCGTAGCAGCCTCATATGCATCATTGAGCGGATAGGTTGAAAGAGCTTCAGGGTGAGTTGCATCAACTCTGAAAGACCTTCTCCAATCGTTGTTACTTGGCAAGACCATAGTAGCATCCCGTTCATTATAGGTTTGAAGTTCATAGGTTAGTCCATCTTCAACATCGATATTTGGCATATCGATCGAGACAAAGAATGAACCATTGGTATTGGTAGTATCCCGCCAATCGGCATGGACAAAGCCATTTTGTGCAACTCGGATATCGAATGCGCTATCCTTTGGTGCATCTTCACTATCAGCAAACCACATAGCGCCTTGGAAGTGAATAGTTTCCCCGGCAGCAACCCAGGAACCATCGGCCAAATCGGTTGTTACCATCTCACCATCATTATCTCGAACCTTCATCCAACCAAGGCCGAATGAGTTATTCACCCTCAATCCTGATTGGCTGGTTAATTCGGCTGGTTCGAATCCATCTGGGCCGGTATTATCTAGGCAATTGGTCCTAAATCTGACATTTTCTTGGTCTGGGAAATTAGAGGTTATATGGAACCTCCAATGGATGTCTAGGATACCATTATTGGATTGAGACCAAGAACTTGCATCCATCTCCACCCAATCTTCAGGATCGTTAGGCGATGGGAATATATCGCCATCATTCCATTCTAAAGTTGGGGAACTTGAAGATGGATTTGCACTAAATGATAAGGTTGCAGATTGGATGTAATTATTATCACCATCCCCAACGATATGCCTTGTGACTACCTCGTATGGTTCTACCCTTTCATGCAGAATTTCTCCATCTGGAATTGTGATATCAAGATTGACTGTATTGACGATATAACTTACACTAAAGCGTTCAAGTACTACTATGCCAGATGATTGTGAATTTACGCCGACGGGGATATCGATACTACCTGTGCCCGTATCGGGAATAATGTCGTTAAACGCTTTTACAAACGCGTTGTTTGGGCTTGCACCGCCTTGGGTAGTGAGGCCTAATAATACCCCTGAACTAGTCCATTCATTTGAACCATCATCGCCGATGTCTAGCCCGACTCTCTCCGGTGCATTTGAGTGTAAGGCTATATTCATGTCCTCAAGGATTGGTGTAAGCGAACCGGTTGATGAAAATCGAACGTAGACGTAGATATATCCACTACCCATAGTGATGCTCTTTGAATCTCCCGAATAAGTAAACTGACTGGTTGAACCGGCTTGAATCTCAAATGTAATACTGGTCCCTGCCGGGGTGGTTGCATTCCACCACATCTGAGCAGCGACTGGAGCAGAACCGGAAAAATAATTCGATCTAACGTAAAAATACCCGCTGGTAGAGAACGAGGTCGAATAGGTTAAAGTGACGAAATCTAGGATCGGTGTTTCGCTAGATGTGCCATTAAGATATGCTCTCCAACCTACTTGGTTAGCGGCAGTTGCAAATACTAACTTCTGGTCGAATACTGCGGATTTCCAGGTATTACCACCATCATTTGTAACTTCAAGTTCTATTGTGGTATTGTCAGGAATCCACCCTACTAGGGCGGTAACTGTGAGATCGGTGATGCTAAAGGTAATAGTTTTGGTCGCACTTGTTATCATCGTTGAAGTCGAACTTGGAGTTCTTAAGTCATAAGGTGCACCGCTGCCATCGATATTGATTTTATTACCTCTCCCACTACAGTAGGAGGAAGAAGTATAATGGCAGGTAAATCCGACACCACTGCCGTCGACACCATCCAAACCATAAGTGCCACCAATACCTAAGGATTCTTTACCCATCGGTTCGACAAAAATCCCATTAATTGTGAAATGATTACGGTATGAGCGAGAGGAATAATACTCATTGGTCAAGATTTTAGGCAGGTCAACAAATAGGCCTGCTGCTGTAGTCGAAGTATCCCCCATCTGGTCTCGTGAGCCTAAAAGCCATGTCCCCTCAATCTGGCTCGGGGTACTATGATTTACCTCGTATAGATATCGATTATAACTTTGGCTATTCGCCTCGAACATCAAAAGAAACATTCTTCCACTATCCTCGTCGATATCTACTCCTACCGGGTAATAACTATTGGAATAGGTATAGTGTTCTTGACAAGTCCAAGCACCGCCTGAACTAACCGACCATTTTACCAATAGGCGATAAGAGTATGATGTAGTCCAAACGGTCCCATTTCCATCGCTTGTACCGTCGTAAGCTGAATAGAGCGGATTGGAATAAGAACAAGTTCCAGACGACATCGAGGCAAGCCCAATATATGTTCCAGTACTAGCATTATACCTTTTTATTTGAGGTAGGTTATACAACGATGAACTTGAATAACTCATCACATGATATTCACCATATTGCTCGACAAAGAAGCCAGTATATGTGTTGCTAGAACCGGTCAGAGATTTAGCGGTCAATTCCTCCGAAGATCCTATAAAACCTTGATCACCATTCGCCACAAATGCTCCTGTGGTATTATGGGTGCCAGTAGTGCTTGAAACATCGCTACTTCGCGCTAAAGTGTTCATATCATCGGCAGGATTTCCAGGCAGTCTGGCCGAATCATCCCCCATTTCAACATTGCTTTTGTATCCATATGCAAAGCCGGGAGGTGTGCCGGACCAAGTAGATCCAGTTCCACCGAAATCCGAGTCATTGGTATAATTAGCCCAACTGGTCGAAGATGGCTTTCCATTGATGTCAAACGATGCCGATTTAACCTCGGCGCCGTACGGGAAGGTTAGGATGCCGGCGGTGCCGTTTCCACTACCTTGAAAGATATGTTCGTAAGTGGTTGAACCATCTTTGAATTGGGTCTCAGTCACATCACCGAGTGCCATTGGAGAAAATACTGAAAGTACGAAAATTGCTGTTAAAAAAATTGAAGTTCGCATCGTTGCATCTCCTTTGCCCTCTGTGGGCCTATGGCCCACGCGGCTTACTCCCATTTGAACCATGCCCAGCCGGGTCAACCCCTCTCTCAAGGGCAACGCTGGTATATGCGAGGGGCAATGCAGCGTCAGGTGGAGATATGGGCTGGTGGGCGAATCAACATGGAAAACAATTGAGAATAGCAGCAACTATCACATTTGCTTCGATATTTTTGACCTCTTTAAGTGGACTTCAATTGATGATTCTACAAGATATTTCAGGATTCGAAGATTTTACCAGCGTTGCGATTGTTGCGATTATTTTAGGTATAATCGGTTTATCGATCGGTGCGCCAGCTTTTGCTAATCTCAAAGCAAGAGCTAATACTTTATCCGATATCATGAATACATCCAGTTCATCTGAATTAGCTAAAAGTAGAGCCGATGGCGATGAATGCGCGAGGATTCTTGGTGGAGGACACCAAGAGTCTTGGAATGCCTTCCTAATCGAGAAGGGATTGAAGAGGCGGTGATGTCTCGGGCTGTTTATGCCCACATCCAATCCGCTCGCTACTCTAGTGCGAGAACTCATTCTCGCCGGCGGAATGATTGGACTCATCGTAATGGCAATGTGGGCTCATACCGGTTCGATGCCACCTTTGGTCGTGGTTGAATCCTCATCGATGGTCCATGATGAAAAAGGCGAGGTCGGTTCAATCGATGCTGGAGATTTGGTCTTGGTACATGATCCCAAAGGGAAAAAAATCGTGACCTTTGCCGAGGCAACCGATCCTAGACATTCAGATTTCGGTTATACCTCTCACGGTTTGGCAGGAGATGTGATCATCTATGAGCGCAATGGTGAATCGGATAGCACTCCCATCATCCACAGAGCAATTTTAAGGGTTAAGATCAATCGAACTATGGAACCTGATAATCTGGGTAATTGTGAACAGGGTACTTTCGATTCTCAATCGAATCTCTGCATCATATCCTGGGATATTCCTGGGACAAAAATACTCGACCAAGAAAAAATTAATTTAAAATTTGATGGCATAAACGCATCGGGTATATATGATTGTAAAATAGATACTGCAGGCCATGGCGATGTATCTCTGAGTTTTTCACAATGGCGACCACGTCACCCCGGATTCATCACTTTAGGCGATAATAACAGATGTTCTGATGACCAAGGTGCTGCTGTGACTTCGACGGGAATCCATTCCTCTTCATCCGGGTTGATAGGTCCAGTAAGGGCCGAGTGGGTAATCGGTATTTCTGGAGCAGAGGTGCCCTGGTTGGGCATTGTGAAATTAATGGTAAGCGGCGAGGGTTCACCAGGTATATCTCAAGTTCCCGGCTCGTCGTTCATCTATTTAATCGTCCTTGTAGGCTCGATATTAATCGCACCAGTGTTGATTGACCCAATAGCAAGAAAACTGATTCATTCTTCACCCGATGTAATCGAATCCGAACGAGAAGCAGCCCTCGATATCGTCTTAAAACCGCAAGAAGAAGAGTGATTATTGGCTCCGACCCGATAGTTTATCATCAGCGCTTTGCAAACGTATATTGGCTAGATTTAGCCCCTCTTTTACCAAGGATAAGTCGGCTTGCTGGAGCATCTTTTGAATTAAATCTCTGCTTCTTTTGAGGTCAGAAATCCGCTTGTGCTTATCTTTGGGTTTTGCGATATCACCTTGCATCGAAATCAACCATTGTTCGAGTAAAGCGCTCGCCCATTCAGGTGCTCGGACCCTTGCCGCTAGGAAAATTTCTTTGGAACGGTGGCGAAATCTAACCATGCCATCAGGCATCCTTCTGGTTTGAATAGAACCTGGCTGCCATGCTTCAAGTTTAACTTCTAATTTTGAATTGCACTCCAATTCATCGCCGACCTTTACCAAATCGGCGATGACGATCTGGTTGGCTAATTTCATTAAAACTTGGACGCAATCCCCTTCCTCTGTCCAGATTGATGAATCGATTGGGGTTTGAGCAAAAACCGTTTCGGCCCATTCATTAATCGCCCGAACAGTCTTGTCCATAGACATCCGTAGAGGCGGCCTCTCAAGAACTCGTCGACATTGGGTTGAAGTGTAATCGCCACTTGGTCTGGTTCGATGGCAAGTGAATTATTGAGTATCGAGGCGGATTGGAAAACCGTCTTTTTGCTCGTCATGGTCTGGTACCTCATCCTCAAGAGATGGGAGGCGAAAGGCCAACTTGACAAATGGAATGCTACAAGGGTATTCGGTGCTATTTTAATGGTGCGAACCTCAAAGGGTAAAGCCGCACTAGAACTAATTTCCAAGCCGAGAAGATTCTGGCGAATCTATGGCGAAATATCACTTTGGGTTTGCTGGATTGCGATGTTTTTGGTAGGATTGCTCCTTTTGTTCGCATTGATCAGCGCGATTTTTATCGAATCGACTGCTCCACCACCCTCTGCTTCAGAATTGGTTGCGATTCCGGGGCTTAATCCGATGATTCCACTCGGGTGGGGCGCTTTTGCATTCATTATCTGCTTGGTCATTCACGAATTTGGTCATGGGATTCAAGCCCGTGCTCATGGAATGAGGGTGCGAAATTTCGGCTTATTGATGCTAGGACCTCTTCCGCTTGGCGCCTTTGCTGAACCAGAGCATGCAGAAATCATATCTTCACCTCGAAGAGAACGTCAAAGAATGTTTGCCGCAGGACCGGCAACAAATATTTTTGCTGCGATTATTCTAATGCTATTGATGTCCTCTCTTGCTGGTCACTTTAGTGCTACCCAAGAAGGGGTCCACTCGAGTGGAATAATCGTGGGGACTGGGGCTGAGCAATCAGGTTTGGAGCCATATGATATCATCTATGAAATCGATGGGGAACCGGTCTCAGATGTCGGGGACTTTAATGCTGCAATGGATGGATTCAAGGCCGGAGACATCGCCTCTATGCAGGTGTTAAGAGTCGATGGTACGAGGGAATTATTGGCGGTTAATATTACTGATAAAAGGGATTATTTTATCGATCAAGGAGTCGATGAAGAAATGCTTGATACTTATGGGATCGAGCAAGGTGATGCGTTTTTAGGAATTGAAAGACCATCGGGTTCGACCTCGGGGGTCGATTCAATTTCCGGTCTGGCTAACCCACTAATAATTTTAATCACCCCGTTTGAATTACAAGGAATTGCGATTCACCCATCTGAAGAAGCGATGCTGATAGCCGGAGATAGTTGGTTTGCCCAAACGGTTGGATTATCGGGATTATTATTCTTGGTCAACATGATGTTCTGGCTGATTTGGGTTAACATTTTGCTCGGGTTTACAAATCTAATTCCAATGGTTCCATTCGATGGTGGCCACCTGTTCAGAGATATCGTTCACGGAACCATGAGCGGTTTGAGAAAAGTTGGTAAAAAGACTGGATTTTGGCGAATTCATCCTTTGACAGTAGAACACTTTGCCAGAAAAGCAAGTTCTTTGTCATCGATATTATTGTTTGTCACACTTATTTTCATTATGGTTATGCCATATCTGTGATTCTGCTCTGAATAAGTGATTCATCGCTATCATTGTAATTATCCAATCGTGCAGCTCGTTGTTCTAGTGATTTAAGCGAAGAAGAATCGCTTTTCCGGCAAACCAATGCAAGGAATTTATGTAATGGCATTCCTTGTTCCCAATCGAGGAACGGTTTGCCGTTTCGGGTCAATGGTAATGCTGGAATTCTCCTTATTAGCATACCAAGGCGGCCGGATAATTTTCCAACATCTACTCGAAAGATTCGCCAAGAATCGCCTCTGACCCGCTTCAAACGGTATGCATAAAGTGGCATCAACTCACAACGAACTCCTTCGTTCAACATCGCTTCGTACTGGGTTTTGGTTCTTCCAGAAAGATATAATTTTGATACTTTACAGGATTTAACTTCGATTGGGAAACATAAGTCTCCTCGTAGTGCCAGTAAATCACCACTTCCTTCCATTCCTGAACCAGCAGCTCTTACAACCAAAAAAGGTCGGTCGATAACCTGCATTGCACTCGCCTTAGCGATTGGGTCACAAGATCTTGTTACCGCCTCTACCCCTTTTGGGATACCGGCTAAAACACAGCGCAATTCCCTTTCATATTGGCTTGACACATTTGGGCTTATTTTGGCAAGAGTTATTGAAAACTCCGGTGATTACGCGTCAGGTTGAAGCGTGATTAGGCCCAGGGCTGCATGTGCGCCGAGTAGCGGTCCGGACTGCGGATTTCCGCCTCAGTTTTCATTTGATGCGAGAATTAAAGCGCCGTGATTGTCAATTTGTTATGCTTTCACCCGATGATTCATGGGATGGAATCTGGCTAGGGACGCCGGAGGAAACCATTCTCTGTGAAGATGGTATTCCAGTAATAGAAGATACTGTCGAAGCAGCGGTCGAACGGGCGATTCAACTTTCACGCGGCTTCTCGAGTGCTCAGCAATTGGTTTTTGGGATAGACCCAGGCCCTCGTCCGGGATTAGCATGGTTAGCGGATGGCCAATTGATAGGGACTGCGCAATTGGAAAATGTTTCAGATGTAATTTCACATATCAAAGGCTTATCATCATCGCTCCAATATGTCCATTTAGTTGTAAAAATAGGTGATGGAGCCCCATTGATTAGAGACCGTATCATCAATAATTGCATCGATGCTAATTTTGAGGTTTTGGTGGTTTGTGAAGCTAAGACGAGCAGGGGCTCGCGCAATCATGCCCATATTCATGCCGCGACAAGAATCGCGGTTCAAGGCGGAAAAAAAATCTCTATCAAGATAGTAATCAAAGCAAGTGAAGGCGCATTAAAAGAAATCAAACGTCAATCGAGAATTCTTAGCGGTGGGAGGGTGACGATATCTACCGGATTAGCAAAAATGGTTGCTTTAGGTTCAATCAATCTTGAACAAGCGATCAAGAAAGCCTGACCTTATATCGCTCTCTTCCATTGCTGTACAGGGTGATGATTCCGGAAGATGATACACAGATTGCAATTGCATTTGCTAACTGGCTTATGGAACGTCCGGCCAAATGTCTACCCCCTTCTCCCGGTTTGGGAACTATCCCGGAAGGAACTTGAATATAGCGCCCAGCATCGCTGGCAATTCCCTTTGAATTGAATAGAATCGAGCCATCTAACCAAGCGAATTCAGCTAATGTTTCATGATTATTCGGATTGAGAATGCTTCGACGCATCTCGGAATGACCCTTGAATGGATTGAGAACCAACGCGGTGGAATGACGCCTTAACTTTGGGACCGATCCAATTGCAAAGAGTGCACCAACAGCATGTCCTTCTCTGCCACGGCCGCCAATATGACGGGCTAAATCCATCAATTTCGCAAGGATCTCGATATCGATATCATGTTCTTGGGCAAGAGTAACCAATCGATTGGACGACAGGTGGTTCACCTCGATAATTATTACGCCACTCATCGGTTCGCCAAGTATTGCAAGAATCTTGTCGTTGCTAGCAAATCTCCCCTCTCCAAGACCTTGTAATACCATATCGTGCAAACTATTCAGGACCGATAGGCCTTGAGCCGATAGTGCATCGTCGAGGAGTTTTATTTCAAAACCATCCTCGGTCAATGATTGGGCAACTTTTTGTGAACTGGTTAAAGTAACCATGCTCAAGCCCTTGGGGAGTTCTTCAGCGATTTTTCTTGCGGTTCTCGAATTATTAGTCAGTAAAACACAAGCAGAAAACCCTTGCTTTTCGCTTTGGATCGAGGACCTGACCAATGTGGCGAGGTCAACCATAAATCCACCTCAATCATCGTTATCGGTCGTATCGACTCCAGGGAGTTGGTCCTCGGATTCTCGATAAACAGTACGCATATTTTTAATGAAATTTTTCTCTTTGACAATGATTGTATATTTCTTAATTTTAGGATCTTCTTCACCATCGAGGACGCCTAATATCGTCTCGAGGGTTAACCTAGCACCTTCTCGGTGAGGGTATGCAAAAATTCCCATCGAAAGAGGGGGGGCGATAATTTCGCTTACATCATCCATATTTTTGAGGGTCTCAAAAAGATTTGCATAGGTTTCAGGTAGAAGTATCCGCCGAGATTCGTCTTGGTTTGGCCTTCTGCAATCTGGACTTACAACGTGAATGATATGCTTAAACCGTTCACTCAATCCAAATGGAACGGTGACGATATTGGTGGTAACTGGGCAAGGGGGTAAATTGAATTGGCGTTGGTCGGAACTGATTTCGCGACAGCGCAAACGCAAATCTTCTCCTGCGGCTTTGTGGATGAGAGCATCTATTCCCTCTCGACCTGAAAGTCGATTATTAGCTGGCGTAATCACCGCGTCACCCTTCTGTAAATGGAGGTCTCCTCCAATCACCCGGAGTACACCCCAGCGGCAAGTTCGCGCCATATACAACTCGACCATGTGGGGGCATGGGGGGCCGACCTTCATATACACATTGACAGAACCGCTACTTTCTTGCCATTTCACTACGAACGCGGATACGAAGTTGATTTGAGTAAAGCCCTTCACCACGCGGAGCGTGAGTCGAGAGCAACGAGCGGTTTGCATGGTAATTCTCTTCGTATTGGGGAGTTTAACCATACCCGTATTTGATAGAACATCACCGGTTGTCGAGAATGAATATATTGGCCTTAGCAGCCATTTTGACATCTGGAACGAGACCCCGTTTAACGATGTAGCGATTCCCGATGGATTCGATTTAGACAGTGTTAGCGATTATAGTGACGTCGGGGTTCTTATCAATAATCTCTCCGAGGCCAGCCGAACCATCGGCTGGGCATTTGTCAACGCCAGAAATATCTCTGCTGATCGCATTTTTATCTTTGATAATGATTCGACCCCGGTTTCTGAAACCATCAATCGAGCCCAATTTAATGCTTCATTCCGCCAACCTTTAGCAACCATGTTATCGGAATATAATGGTAGTGCAGACATCAATTATTTGGTGACGACCAAAGGCGTACCACTTCGGGTTAGTGGAGGTGATGACAAAGCATCTTTCGACCAAGAAATCTCTCTGGTCGGTGGGCTTTATGATAGCCTTATCGGTAATGATTATTGGGTAACTCATGGCTATGGCCCATTGGCTGGAAAAAGTATGGAACGTTTTACTAGAGATGGGTATGGATTTTTCTTGGTCACCCGTCTAACCGGTTATACTATCGATACCGCATTGGAGTTGATCGAGCGAGCTAACAATTCCTTCGGCGCTCGAGGGACTCACGTTTTGGACCTCGCGA